>NZ_ANNO01000506.1:0-16735 GCF_000409565.1 Pseudochrobactrum sp. AO18b | reverse complement strand
GGAGGCCGGAGCCGTGCTTTACGGCTCCGGCACCGGCAATACGATTACTGTCAATGCACCGGAAACCATCATTCGCGGGTTGGAAATCCGTGGTTCCGGCGACAATCTCTTTGATCTCAATTCCGGTATTTTCATCGCCAAAACCGCCACCGGCGCACGGGCGGAGAATAACCGGCTGATTGATAATCTCTACGGCATCTATCTGCATGGTGCCAAGGATTCCGTAGCCGAAGGCAATGAGATTATCGGCAAGCGCGGCGTGCGCATGGCGCAAACCGGCAGCGGTGTTTCCATCTGGAATGCACCAGGTGCAAAAGTACTGAATAATATCATCCGCTATGGCCGCGACGGCATTTATACCAATGCCAGCCGCAAGAATATTTTCCGCGGTAATCTCATGGAAAATGTGCGCTTTGCCGTCCATTATATGTACACGAATGACAGTGAAGTCAGCGATAATATCTCGCGCAATAATTCTGTCGGCTTTGCCATTATGTATACCAGCCGGCTTAAAATTACCGGCAATCTTTCCGATGGCGACCGCGATCACGGGTTGCTGCTAAACTATGCCAACAGTTCCGTCATCACCGGCAATCGGGTGATCGGCAGAATGCAATCGGCTGACCGCTGGATGGATGCCGGTGTTCAAAGCGCCGAGCACGGCATGCCAGCACCGGAAACTGACCCGTCTGCAGAGACTGGCAACCTGCGATTGGGGCCTGAGAAATGCGTTTTCATCTACAACGCCAATAAAAACAAATTCACCGGCAATCAGTTTGAAAATTGCAGCATCGGCATCCATTTCACGGCCGGTTCCGAAGGCAATGTGATGAGCGGCAATGCCTTCATCAACAACCTCAATCAGGTCAAATATGTCGGCACCCGTAATCTCGACTGGTCGGCCAAAGGACGCGGCAATTTCTGGAGTGACAATCCCGCCTTTGACCTCAATGGCGACGGCATTGCTGACAGCCCCTACCGGCCGAATGATCTGATCGACAAAGTGCTGTGGACAGCACCGCAGGCCAAAATTCTTATCAACAGTCCGGCGATCCAGACGATCCGCTGGGCGCAGACGCAATTTCCCGCATTGATGCCCGGTGGTGTCATTGACAGCTATCCGCTGATGAAACCGCCTGCGATGCCGGTCAAATCCGGAGGCGAAAATAAATCATGACTGAAACTGTAAAGCTTGCCGGTGTCACCAAAACCTATGGCACATTCAATGCCATCAGCGATGCGTCCTATGTGCTGAATGCCGGTGAAAATATTGCCCTTGTCGGCCATAATGGTGCAGGCAAAACCACAATGATCAAGCTGATGCTGGGATTGATCCGCCCGACACATGGCAAAGTGCTGGTGCTGGGTGAAGACCCCGCAGCCGGACAATTTGCGGCACGGCGCAAGCTTGGCTATCTGCCCGAGCATGTCTCTTTCAATATGGCACTGACCGGACGGGAAACTCTGTCCTTTTACGCCAAGCTCAAATCCGTTCCCGCGAAGGAAACCGCCGCGCTGCTCGATCATGTCGGCCTGTCCCATGCGGCAGACCGGCGTGTCGGCACCTATTCCAAAGGCATGCGTCAGCGGCTGGGTCTGGCGCAGGCACTGCTCGGCAAACCCGCCGTGCTGCTGCTGGATGAACCGACAACCGGCCTTGATCCGGCCTTGCGCAAAAACTTCTATGATTTGCTGGAGGTTATGCGTGCGGAAGGCACCACCATTCTGATGTCCTCCCATGCGCTCACCGAACTTGAAAATCGTGTCGGACGGGTAATTATCGCCAATCGCGGCAAGGTCATCGCAGACGGTTCACTGGATGATCTGCGCCATATTGCGCGTCTGCCGGTGCGTATCCGTGTCAGTTTAGCCGAAGGGGAAACCGCACCGCACAGCACCGGACAATCCCTGCGGATTGGCTGGCGGAAAACCGGCTTTGCAAGTTTTGAGGCGGATGTCTCCGCAGAAGATAAAATGCAGGTTCTGAACTCCGTTATCGCTCAAAACCATAACATCACGGATATTGATGTCATGGCACCGACACTGGATGAGCTTTACGCCCATTTCCTCACAGTTAAAGAGGCCGCGGAATGAAAAATCTCATTCATATTGCCGGTAAGGAAATTCAGGAAGGGTTGCGCAACCGCTGGGTGCTGGCAACCACTCTGCTGCTGGCTGCGCTGGCACTCAGCATGGGCTTTCTCGGCAATGCACCGACCGGCACCACCATCGGCTCCAACCGGCTGGATGTGGTGATCGTCAGTCTCTCCAGCCTCACTATTTTTCTCATCCCGCTGATTGCGCTGCTGATCTCTCATGATGCTGTTGTCGGCGAGATGGAACGCGGCACCATGCTGTTACTGCTGAGTTACCCGATCGGGCGCAAACAGGTCATTCTTGGCAAGTTTCTCGGACAGCTCACTATTCTCGCTTTCGCGACCCTGTTCGGCTATGGCAGCACCGCCATAGTGCTTGCGCTGACAGGCGGCGGCATTGATGCGGCAAGCTGGCTGGCTTTGCTGTCGCTGATCGGCAGCTCTGTCCTGCTCGGCGCGGTATTCATCGCCATCGGTTTTTTCGCCAGCACAATCGTGCGTGAGCGCAGCACTGCTGCGGGCATTGCCATCGGTATCTGGCTGCTCTTTGTGCTGATCTATGACATGGCACTGCTTGGCCTGCTGGTTTTTGATCAGGGACAAATGATCGGCACTGCTTTGCTCAATATTTTGCTGCTTATCAACCCGACAGATGCCTATCGCCTGCTCAATTTCGGCACAGGCGGTGCCGGTGCCCTCACCGGCATGGGCGGCGTTGCTGGCACCACAACTCTGAGCGCAGGTGTCCTCACTCTGGCGCTGGGACTATGGACTGCCATCCCGCTCGGCCTTTCCATACTCATCTTTTCAAGGAAAGAACTATGAGACTGATCTCTCTTTTCATCCCCGTCATTGCCGCTCTTGCCCTGTCCGCCTGTTCGCCTGAAAAACAGGCTGAGACACCGGCACCTTTCGCGCTGACGGAAGCTGCCATGGGGCGCTATTGCGGCATGAATGTTCTGGAACATAGCGGCCCGAAGGGACAGATCATTCTGCATCCGGCAAGTGAAGCCATCTGGTTCTCCTCTGCCCGTGACACGCTGGCTTTTACCATGTTGCCGGAAGAGCCGAAAAATATCGCGGCAATCTATGTCTCCGACATGGCCAAAGCTCCAAGCTGGGAGCAACCGGGCGCACAAAACTGGGTTGATGCGAAAAAGGCTTTCTTTGTCATCAACAGCAATGCCACCGGCGGCATGGGGGCTAAAGAGACCGTGCCCTTCTCTACCCGTGAAGCGGCAGAGCAATTTGCCAAAGATAAAGGCGGAGACATCGTTACCTTTGCCGACATTCCGCAAGACTATGTTCTCGGCACCTCAGACACGCCTGCTGAAGCACCAATGAGCACACATCACTAATCTCATGAATATTTGCACGGAGGCTGCCATGACAAGCCGTATCAATCGCAGACGTTTTATCGGTATCAGCTGTGCTGCTGCGGGTCTGAGCCTCCTGCCGTTTCATGCCGGTGCATCTGCACATAATAATGCTGTGATCTGGCAGGGCTTTGCCCTTGGCGCTCCGGCAAAAATCATTCTGCATCATCCCGATAAGAGGGCCGCAGAAGCCCTCCTCCGGCAGGTTCGTGCGGAAATCGCACGTCTGGAAGGTATTTTCAGCCTTTACCGGCCAGACTCTGAACTTGCCTCGCTCAACCGCTCCGGTGCTCTGGCGATGCCATCGCCGGAGCTGGTTGAGTTGCTGGAAAAATGCCGTGGTTTTTGGGAAAAAAGCGGCGGTCTGTTTGACCCGACCATTCAGCCGCTTTGGACATGTCTTGCGCGGCATTTCTCCGCAGAACATGCCGCCGCCGCCGGCCCCTCCGCACAGGAATTGCAGCAAGCGCAGTCTTTAACCGGCTTTGATGCCGTGCGTTTCAGTAAAGACCGGATTGTTTTTGACCGCCCGCATATGGCCATGACCCTCAACGGTGTGGCACAGGGCTATATCACTGATCTGATTACGCAATTACTGGCAGACCACGGCGTTACCAATACGCTGGTGAATCTGGGTGAATATCGTAGTCTGGATAAGCAGCCCGATGGTACACCCTGGCAGATCGGTATTGCCGATCTTGAAACCGATCCGCAGCCCGATGCGATGCTGCAACTCTCCGGTAATGCACTGGCCACATCCGGCGGCGCCGGTTTCCGGTTTGATCCGGACGGGCATTTCAACCATCTGCTCAATCCGAAAGCTGCGAACAGTCATGAACTGTCTTCGTCCCGTTATCAGCGCCTGACAGTTATCGCGCCTGACGCAACTTCTGCCGATGCATGGGCGACAGCCTTCAGCCTGATGGAGCAGGCAGAAATCCGTGCAATCCTGCAAAATATGTCCGCAACTTCTGTCTATATAAAAACTGAAAAAGATGGTTTTCAGCGGTTAAAAGTCTGAAAATGATAGCAATATATTGAATTGCGCCACGCTTCACAAAGCTTTACTACTCATCCCACATTGATGAACACAGGGTCGGTCACGGCGACGGCTCTATAGCGTATCATGACTGCAAAGGGATGAGTATGATTGACCGGACGCTTGTCAGCGCATTGCCGATCTTTGCAGGCATGGAAGAAAGCGCTCTGGACAAACTGCTCTCCAATGCGGCTCAGCGCCCTGTTGCCAAAGGCGCTAAAGTCTTCGAGCAAGGTCAAAAAGCAACCTCATTCTACCTGCTTCTGCAAGGCCGGTTGAAAGTCATGCAGGTCACCGCCGGTGGTCAGCAGCTGATTGTGCGCGTCGTCCATCCCGGTGATTTATTCGGATTTGCTCTGGCAATCGGGCGCACAGAATATCCGGGCACACCGATTGCGGTCGCCGACAGTATTGTACTCGCATGGCCGATGAACATGATGAACAGCTTTCTGGAGCGCAATCCCACGCTGGCGATTAACGCCATGCAGATGATCGGCCAGCGGCTGGATCAGGCGCATAACCGTATCCGTGAAATGTCCACGCAGGAAGTGGAGCGCCGCATCGCCCATACGGTTATCCGGCTGGCACAGGAAGCGGGCATTCATGAAGGCGCCGATATCCGCATTGATTTTCCGATTTCGCGGCAGGATATTGCCGAAATGACCGGCACCACATTGCATACGGTTTCACGCATACTCAGTAACTGGGAAACCAGAGGACTGGTCAAAGGCGGACGGCAATTGCTTCTGGTTTCCAATCTGACCGGACTTAAAAGACTGGCCGAGCACGAAGACTAAAATACTCCACCATTTTTGTCCGGTTTTTCAGCCTCTTTGCGCCCCGACAAAGAGGTGTGTTTCAATCTGTCTTAAGAAACGGGCAGCCGCTGAAGCGGTTACCTTTTTTCGGAGACTGACATGAAACTTACCGCAACAAAACTGGCTCTGACAGCAGGCGTTTTCGCCCTCTTCACCCTGCCGTCTCTGGCTGCCGATATTGAAGTACACATGCTTAATAAAGGCGCAGAAGGCGCAATGGTCTTTGAGCCCGCCTATATCAAAGCCAATCCCGGCGACAACATCATCTTCATCCCGACGGATAAAGGTCACAATGTCGAGTCGGTCAAAGATATGATCCCTGAAGGCGTTGAAAAGTTCAAAAGCAAGATCAATGAGAATTACACGCTGACAGTTCAGCAGGACGGTGCTTATCTGGTTAAATGCACACCGCATTATTCCATGGGCATGGTCGCGCTGATCGTTGTCGGTGACAATCCGGCTAATCTCGATGCCATTGTGGCCGCGAAAAAGCCAAAACCGGTGCAGCAGCGCCTCGAAAAAGCAATTGCCAGCGCACAAAAATAACAGCCCTGCCTGATGCAGGTTTGCATACCGGCCCGCATGTTGAGATGAGGACACCGCTGTGAACGCCCCTGATACCGCTGACCATCTGAAAAACGAAAACACCAAAACCAGAAAACCAGTGCCGCGCGGGTTAAAAATGACCGGCCCTGTGCTTTTCAGTTATGGTTTCAGACCGTTTTTCCTCGGTGCCGGTATCTGGGCTGTGCTTGCCATGCTGTTGTGGATTTTATCCCTCACACTCGGCATGCCGCTGGGCGGTTCTTATGATGCACTCAACTGGCATGCCCATGAAATGCTGTTCGGTTTCGGTTCTGCGGTTCTGGCAGGGTTTCTGCTGACTGCTGTACCAAACTGGACCGGCAGCCTGCCGGTCTCCGGCACACCGCTGATCATTCTTGCCGGTTTCTGGCTGGCGGGACGTCTGGTCTTTCTCTATCCCGATCTCATCCATTTCTATGCGGCAATCGCATTGGAAAGCCTGTTTCTGCCATTGTTGCTGGTTATTTGCGCAAGAGAAATCATTGCCGGCAAACAATGGAAAAATCTGAAAGTGCTGATCGGTGTCACACTTCTCACCATCGCCAATCTGATCTTCCATTATACCGTGATAACCGATGGTGATATTACTTTTGCCAGCCGTATCGCTGTCAGTGCCTATGTGTTGCTGATTATGATTATTGGCGGCCGTATCGTGCCGAGCTTCACCCGCAACTGGCTCAACCGCAATCAGAAAACACGTTTTCCTGTACCGTTTAACCGCTATGATGCACTTTGTATCATCACAGGCGCATTAACGCTTTTAAGCTGGATAGTTGCGCCGGAAACGCCGGTCACACTCGTGCTCGCCAGTCTGGCTGCGATCTTGCATATTGCGAGACTGGTACGCTGGCGCGGCTGGGAAACAGCACCGGAAAAACTCCTGCTCATCCTGCATATTGCCTATGCTTTCATTCCCGCAGGTTTTATCGCTATCGCTTTGTCTGCAGCGGATATGCTCAATGCCTATTCAACATTGCATATCCTGACTGTCGGCGCTGTCGCGACCATGATGCTGGCTGTAATGGGACGCGCCACACGCGGACACACCGGCAATGCGCTCAGCGCATCTCCGCTCACCATTCTGTCTTATGTCTGTCTGATTGCCTCAGCACTCCTCAGACCATTTGCGGAAATTGTTCTGAATTATTTCCATACAATTCTGGCAGTGTCGGCGCTGTTATGGATCGCGGCCTTCACCCTTTATGTCATCGAATATGCACCGATGCTGCTGCAGGATCGCCGCCAGCGGGCAGAATAAAAACAAATCAATGAGCGCCGGAGCGTATCATCATCCGGTATGCTTCGCCGCTGGCATCAAAATTTCCGACCCATTGATGACCGGCATTTTCCAACTCCGGCAGCAAGAAATGCGGCTCGGCTGAAAACAGCGCAAAGATCACCGCACCTTCTTCAATTCTGCCAAGCAGGCGCAGGATTTCTTCCGTAACAGTCTTCTGATCCGGCAATGAATAATCCAGATAATGCATCGGATCCGGCCAGATTTCCGGCACCACGGTTCGGGCAGACAGGCTGACCGGCTTTATCTCTTCTGCGGTTTCTTCTGAAATTGCCGGAGAGAAAATGACCTCCCAGTCACCACCGGTAATTTCACGGGCAGCACAGGAAAAACCTTTCCGCTCCATGACCTGAAACAACGGCACCGGACGGAAAGTTGCAAGCAATCTGAGGGATTGCCCTTCCTGCAAGCCGGAAACAGTCTGCATAATCAGTGGAAACGGCTCACCGCCCTCGCGCAGCACCGGCCGTACATCCAGCTCAACTATTTGCATGTAAATCCCCCGTCATAGACAGAATCTTGATTCCGGTGCGTTTTCAGGAGGTCAGTTTAAACCGGAAGTCTTCAGAGAATAAACAAACCATGCGTGAATTATAATCATGGTTTGAGGACAAGATTTTGTTCTGTCGCAAATTGCTCGAAATAAGAATTAGCTTTTTAAAATTACGCTAAAATACACAGTGAGGTAAGCACGGACATATCGGTGACCGCGCGTAAAAGCGTGTGGTTTACACTCATTAAGAGCGTAAACCACAAAGCTGATTAACCGGCGGCCATCACTGAATGCGCCTGTCCGGTTTTGTTCAGGTCAGGAATAACGACGATATCACTGCCGTCACGCACATTATCATACAGATGCATCACATCCTGATTGACCATGCGGATACAACCGGAAGAAACGGATTTACCGATGGTCCAATATTCAGGTGAGCCGTGAATACGGTAAATCGTGTCGCGTCCGTCTTTATGGATATAATGGGCACGGGAACCGAGAGGATTTTGCAAGCCCGGCCCCATACCACCATTGGCGATGCTGTAAGGTTCAAGCGCCGGATTACGGGCTACCATTTCATCCGGTGGTGTCCAGCGCGGCCACTTACGCTTATAGGCAATTTTCGCACGGCCGGACCATGCATAACCGTCTTTACCAACGCCGATACCGTAGCGGGTCGCACGGCCACCGGATTTAATGTGGTAGAGATATTTATTCGGTGTATCGACGATAACCGTGCCCGGTTTCTCATCCGTGATATAATCAACTTCCGTACGCCAGAATTTCTCCGGAATTTTCGACACATCGACTTCAGGAACCTGATAGCCTTCATCCCACACTGCATAATACATTGGCGGAGTGACAGGCTTGATTTTGTTGGCTGCAAGATCAGCCGAAGGGCGCTTGGTTTCACCGGTGGAAACGCAACCCGTCAAAGCAAGAGCACTGGCTCCAAGCAAGAAATGACGACGGGAGAATGCAAATTCAGACATTTATAGCTCAATCTTCATTGGAATTGACCCCGAACTATCATGTCTGTCCTTAAGTCAGGCTTAAGAGCAGTCACGGGATCTTTCACTTCATTCATTTATCTTTTCTGATTTACTGAACGCGGGAGGCTGCGTTTTTCATTCAGCAAGTCTGAAACCTGAGAAACCACATCTATGACAACAACATGGTAAAAACAGAATTAACGTATGAAATAATAAGTTTTCTGGATGACCTGTGGCATTTATAACAAAGCCCTCTGCGTTTCAGGCAAAGGGCTTTGTTCATTTCGTACTTATGTCAAAATTCAGTTCTTGCCGTAACCGCCACCGGTTGGTGTGATGATGGTGAAAGCCTCACCGGCTTTCAGAACTACCTGATCGCAGCCTTTCAGCACTTCGACAGCACCGTCCTGACGGCGGACTTCATTGCGTCCCAGTTGACCGTCCTCACCACCTTCCAGACCAAACGGCCGTACGCGGCGATGGCCGGAGAGAATCGCAAATTCCAGTTCTTCCAGAGCGCGGATTGTACGATGCGTACCATTACCCGCTGTCCACTTGCCGCGACCGCCGGAATTTTCACGGATATGGAAATCTTCCAGCATCACAGGGAATCGGGTTTCCAGAATTTCCGGATCGGTCAGGCGTGAATTGGTCATATGGGTATGAACCGCATCGGCACCATTGAAACCAGGCCCTGCCGGCGCACCGGAGCAGATGGTTTCATAATACTGATATTCATTATTACCGAAGGTCAGATTGTTCATCGTACCCTGTGCCGCAGCCATGGCCTTGGTTGCACCAAACAGACAGTTGGTCACAGCCTGACTGACTTCCACATTGCCCGCCACAACAGCAGCCGGATAATGCGGTGACAGCATTGAGCCTTCCGGCACGATGATTTTGATCGGACGCAGACAACCGGCATTCATCGGAATATCGCCGTCCACCAGCACGCGGAAAACATAAAGCACGGCGGCACGGGTAACCGGCTGCGGCGCATTGAAATTATCAGGACGCTGTTCAGACGTACCGGTGAAATCAACCGTCGCTTCACGCTTCACACGGTCAATCGTCACTTTAACTTCAATCTTGCTGCCCTGATCCAATTCATAGGTGAACTGACCATCCGGCAATTGATCCAGCACACGGCGCACGCTTTCGGCTGCATTATCCTGCACATGCCCCATATAGGCTTTCACAACATCCTCACCGAAATGCACAATCATCTTGCGCAATTCAGCCACGCCTTTTTCATTGGCGGCAATCTGAGCTTTCAGATCATTGACGTTCTGCGTGAGATTACGCACCGGATATTTTGCGCCATTGAGCAAATCAGCCAGCGCTTCTTCACGAAACTGCCCCTGATCGACCAGCTTGAAATTGTCGATATAGACACCTTCCTGCTCGATATTCACCGCCAGAGGTGACATCGAACCCGGTGCAATACCGCCGATATCCGCATGGTGACCACGGCTGGCAACCCAGAAACGGATTTCTGTCTGCGCATCATCAAAGACCGGCGTACACACGGTCAGATCGGGCAAATGCGTGCCGCCATTATAAGGCGCGTTAATCAGGAACACGTCACCCGGTTTAATGACCGGATTTTCACGGATAGCTGTGGCAACAGACGCATCCATCGAGCCCAGATGCACCGGCATATGCGGCGCATTGGCAACCAGATTGCCTGTCGCATCAAAGACCGCGCAGGAGAAATCAAGACGCTCTTTAATATTCACCGAATAGGCGGTGTTCTGCAAAGTCACGCCCATCTGTTCAGCAATTGACATGAACAGATTGTTGAAAATCTCCAGCATGACCGGATCAGCTTCGGTGCCGATGGCAACGCGTTTCGGCAGCGCCTTAATGCGGGTCAGCACCACATGATCATGCTCGGTCAGGCGTGCCTGCCAGCCATCTTCAATGATAATAGTCTGGTTTTTCTCAATAATGATTGCAGGACCGGTAACAGTCTGGCCGCGCTGCATGGTTTCACGCACCACAACAGCTGCATCATGGAACGCACCTTGCGAGTAGAAGCGTGTCTGACGGTCAGCCTGCGCTTCAGTTGCCTCACCAATATTGCCTGCTGCCTCGCCCTCACCGGCACCACCGCCGACGGTTTCCAGTTCAACAGCATCAATGACCAGCGCTTTATTTTCCGCAATGAAACCAAAACGACGCTTATGCGCAGCTTCAAATTCAGCACGCAGGCGCGAAGCCGCATCAACCGCCGGATAAGTTGCCTCAACGGAAAGTACAGTATCTGTGCCCGCATAACGGATATGCGCACGCAGATGCTTGGTAATAACCTGCTCTTCCACGCCCTGTGCAGTAAGTTCAGCCACACATTCAGCGGCCAGTTCGGCACCAAGGCGCTGCAATTCTGCTGGCGCATCCGCATCAAGATTAGCACCCAGTGCTTTCTGACGCGTCGCGCGGATATCTGCCAAGCCCATACCATAGGCCGACAGCAGACCGGACATCGGATGCAGCAGAATATTCTTCATGCCCAGCGCATCGGCCACCAGGCAGGCATGCTGACCACCGGCACCGCCAAAGCAGCTGAGGGCATAACGGGTCACGTCATAGCCGCGCTGCACCGAGATTTTCTTGATCGCTTCCACCATATTGGCCACAGCAATACGGATGAAACCGTCTGCCACGCTTTCCGGTGAGCGATCATCGCCGATTTCATCGGCCATCTGCGTGAATAATGCGCGAACACGCTCAACATCCAGCGGCTTGTCCTGATCGGGACCAAAAATCGAAGGGAAATAATCCGGAATCAATTTACCGAGCATCACATTGGCATCGGTGACGGCCAGCGGGCCGCCATTGCGGTAGCAGGCAGGCCCCGGATTGGCACCGGCAGAATCAGGACCAACGCGGAAACGACCGGCATCAAAATGCAAAATAGAACCGCCGCCCGCTGCAACAGTGTGGATCAGCATCATCGGCGCGCGAACACGCACACCAGCCACTTCGGTCTCAAAAGCGCGTTCATATTCGCCGTCAAAATGCGCCACATCTGTTGATGTACCGCCCATATCAAAGCCGATCACCTGACCAAAACCGGCGGTTTCACCGGTACGGGCAAGTCCGACCACCCCGCCGGCAGGGCCGGAGAGAATAGCGTCTTTACCCTGAAACATATCCGCAGCGGTCAGACCGCCGGAAGACATCATGAACATCACGCGGGCACCGGTGCGCTCAACATCCAGCTCGCGGGAAACCTGTGCCACATAACGGCGCAAAACCGGCGACAAATAAGCATCAACAACAGTCGTATCACCACGGCCGACCAGCTTGATCAGCGGCGACACTTCATGGCTGACGGAGACCTGCTCAATGCCGATTTCACGGGCGATTTTGGCCACAGCCGCTTCATGGGCAGGAAATTTATAGGCATGCATGAAGACGATTGCGACGGCATTATAGCCTTCAGCTTTCAGAGCACGCAGCGCAGCTTCTGCCTGAGCCAGATCAAGCGGCAATTCAGTGCTGCCATCGGCCAAAACACGCTCATCAATCTCGACGACGCGGTCGTAAAGCGCTTCCGGCTTGATGATTTCCGTTGCGAAAATATTCTTGCGTTCCTGATAGCCGATGCGCAACGCATCACGGAAACCTTTGGTGGTCACCAGCGCCAGCTTTTCACCCTTGCGCTCCAGCAGCGCATTGGTGGCAACGGTTGTGCCCATACGCACTTCACCGATTGCACCGGTCGGTACCGGCTCACCGGTTTTCAGCCCCAGATGCAGGCGGATACCCTGAACAGCCGCATCCTTATAGGCAGAAGGATTCTCTGACAGCACTTTGCGGGCGTGGAGCACACCCTGCGGGTCACGACCGATAACATCCGTAAATGTGCCGCCACGATCAATCCAGAAGTCCCAAGCCCCTGAAATCTCTTGTGTCGCTGCGCTCATTATCGGCTCCCTCACAAAATTATGCCGTTACGCTGAATGTTTATTGGAAAACATAGTTTCATTTTATTGACAAAATGTCGATAAGATGGTGACATAAAATACACAGGATTGGGAGACTGGCAATATGAGCAGGAAAAAATCGCCGCCACCGGCAGATCATAATGACGAGTCATTTATGGCCGAGGTCAGCCTGCCTAAGCATTTGCGCCCTGTCCCTTCCATCGGCCCTATTGTCTCTTCCGCCCATCTGGCAGAAGGCGGTTCTACCGCTTTATCCGAAGTGGAATATGGTTTGATTCTCGCGTCCCATGCATTCTCCCGCTGGATGGTACGTTGCATGGCAGCCGCAGGGCTGCCGGGCCTCTCCCCGATTGAAATTCTGATCCTGCATTCCATCCGCCATCGCGGACGTGAAAAGAAACTTGCCGATATCTGTCTGGTTCTGGATATTGAAGACACGCATATTGCGACCTATGCCCTGCGCAAGCTGGAAAATGCCGGCTTGCTGACCACCGGCAAGGCTGCAAAAGAAAAGACCGTCCGTATTACCGATAAAGGCGCTGAAGCCTGTGCGCGTTATGCGCAGATCCGCGAGCGTCTGCTCGTGGATTCCACAGCCAATGCCCGCCCTTCGGAAGAAACCCTGTCGGAAGTGGCGGCTCTGCTGCGCTTTATGTCGGGTGCATTTAATCAGGCAGCCCGTTCTGCCATTACACTATAAGGATGACCGGAGTGAACGACGCACAGCTTCGCCAAACAGCTGAAACTCAGCCTCTGCTGGAAGTCAAAGATCTCTCGGTAGAGTTCGGCACCGCCCGCGTGGTGGACGGATTGAGCTTTTCCGTTCGTTCCGGCCGCACGACAGCGATTGTCGGCGAGTCCGGTTCCGGTAAATCCATTACCTCTTTGTCGGTGATGCGTCTGGCAGATATGCTCGGTGCAAAATTCCCTGAGGGCAAAATCCTATTCACCGGCTCGCAGGGACAGATGAACCTGCTCGAAGCCGAACAGAAAACCATGCGCGGTATTCGCGGCAAAGAAATTGCCATGATCTTTCAGGAGCCGATGACCTCGCTCAACCCGGTTTTCACCATTGGTGACCAGATTGCCGAAGTGCTGATACTTCATGAAAAAATGAGCAAGAAAGCCGCCCTGAAAGAAGGCCAGCGTCTGCTGGAAATGGTACGCCTGCCGGATGCGCAGGGCATGCTCAGCCGTTTCCCGCACCAGCTTTCCGGTGGTATGCGCCAGCGCGTGATGATTGCGATGGCACTGGCCTGCCGCCCTAAACTGCTGATTGCCGATGAGCCTACCACCGCCCTCGACGTGACCATTCAGGCGCAGATTCTGCACATTATCCGCGATCTCCAGAAAGAACTGGAAATGGCCGTGATCTTCATCACCCATGATATGGGCGTTGTCGCGGAAATGGCCGATGATGTGGTGGTGATGTGGAAGGGTAAAAAGGTTGAGGAAGGCGCGGTCAGCGATATTTTCGCCAATCCGCAGCATCCTTATACCAAGGTTCTGCTCTCAGCCGTGCCGAAACTCGGCAGCATGACCGGTGAAGATTTCCCGAAACGCATGCCGGTCACAATTCTGGAAGATAACAAACCGGTTCTGGTCGGTGAAACCCGCATTCAGGACACTGCCCGTCTCGATGAAGCGCCGCTCTTGTCGGTGCGCGATCTGTCTGTGCGCTTTAATATCAAGAAGAACCTGTTCGGCCGCACCACCCATGTGTGCAATGCGGTATCGCAGGTCAGTTTTGACATTCATCCGGGTGAAACGCTGGCTCTGGTTGGTGAATCCGGCTCCGGCAAATCCACCATCGGCCGCACAATCCAGCAATTGCAGAACCCGCTTTCCGGCGACATGCGTTTTAACGGCAAAGCCTTCTCAGAAATGAGTTCTGCTGAGCGCTTCCGCATGCGTCAGGAAGTGCAGTATATTTTTCAGGATCCGTTTGCCTCGCTTGACCCGCGCAAGACCATCCGCTTCTCGATTGCCGAGCCGATCCGCACCCACGGCCTCATTCTTGACGAGGCAGCGATCACCAAGCGCGTTGATGAATTGCTGGAACGTGTAGGCCTGAGTTCAGCCGTTGCCGGACGATATCCGCATGAGTTTTCCGGTGGTCAGCGCCAGCGTGTCTGCATTGCCCGTGCTCTCGCTTCCAACCCGAAGCTGATCATCGCCGATGAAGCCCTGTCCGCGCTCGACGTCTCCATTCAGGCACAGATCATCAATCTGTTTATGGATCTGCAGAAAGAACACGGCCTCGCTTATCTCTTCATCAGCCATGACATGGCTGTGGTTGAGAAAATGAGCCACCGCGTGGCCGTGCTTTATCTTGGTCAGATCATGGAACTCGGCTCACGCCGTCAGGTGTTTGAAACACCGTCCCATGATTATACCCGCCGCCTGCTCTCAGCCGTTCCTGTCGCCGATCCGCTGGCGCGCACCAACCGCGCAATGCTGGAAGGCGAAATTCCGAGCACAACACGCCGGATCGAGGACAAACCGCAGATCTGGCAGCATGAAGAAATCGCCAAAGGGCATTTCATTGCCCGCAGTGCATAAAATCTAACATCTGTTTCATTGTTTACAAAAGGGGAGTCGAGATTATGAAGCTTAAAGCATTATTCACAGCACTGACTGTCGGCACAGCATTGTCTGCTGTTGCCCTGTCATCCGCACCGGCATTCGCAGCCGGTAAAATGACTATATCCTCGCCGCAGGATCCGGGCAGCTGGGATCCGATTGACACATTTCTGGTCAACTGGGCATCTGTTGCCACCAATATTTATGACGGTCTGGTCTATCGCGGCCCTGATCTGAAAATCGTACCGGCGCTCGCAACCTCGTGGGAAGAGCTGGACGAAGGCAAGCGTATCCGCTTCAACCTGCGTGAGAATGTAAAATTCCACAATGGCGAGCCTTTCAATGCAGAAGCTGTTAAATTCACCTTTGAGCGTCTGCTCGGTGATGAAGGTGCCAAAGGCCCGCAGCGCTCCAACTATGTTGCAATTGAAAAAATCGAAGTTATCGACGACAAGACTGTCGATTTCCACCTGAAAGCAACCGATCCGGTTCTGATGACCAAGCTCGCCGGTTACGGCGCGATGATCGTGCCGCCAAAATATATTCAGGAAAAAGGCGATGATTTCTTCAACGCCAATCCTGTCGGCACCGGCCCGTTCAAAGTCACCAGCTACAAGCCAAAAGTCGGCATTCAGATGGAAGCTTTTGCTGACCATTGGGGCGGCGCACCAAAGCTCTCGGAACTTGAATACCGCTTCATCACCGAACCATCAACAGCCGTTGCCGAATTGCAGGCAGGCCGCGTTGATCTGGTAATCCCGCCAACAATTCCGATCGGCATGATCCCGACTATTGAAGCTGATCCTAATCTGGCGATTGTCACCACTGCCGGTCCAACCGTTTATTCGCTGCGTTATAATACCCGCGACGGTATTACCGCTGATGAACGTGTGCGTAAGGCGCTGATCCTCGGTGTTGATCGCGACACCATCATCAAGTCCATTCTCGGTGGTCAGGCTGAACCGATTGCCAGCCTTCAGGGCGCCCTCTCCTTCGGTTATGATGCCGAAATGAAGCCGCTGCCATACGATCCAGAAGGCGCGAAGAAGCTTCTGGAAGAGGCCGGTGTAAAACCGGGTGCAGCCGTGCAGATCGACATTCGCGGTAATGATGCAACTTTCAACGAAGTTGTGCAGGCTGTTTCCAGCTATCTGCAGATCATCGGTATCAATGCGACCATCAAGCCATATGAAACCAACGTGCTTCTGAACGACATCATCCCGCAGGGTAAAACCGGCGCGATGTTCCAGCAGTCATGGGGCGGCTGGACATTCGACTACGATAATACCGCTTATTCCATGTATCACGCCGGTGAAAAGTGGAACCCGTATGACAATGATCCGAAGTTGAATGAGCTGCTGGAATCCCAGCGCGCCATTACCGATCGCGCCAAGCGTGAAGAAATCCTCAAGGAAATCGCAAAATACGCAGCCGACCGTGCATTGGAAATGCCGCTTTACAATCTCAAAGCGATTTACGGCATCAACAAGCGCGTGAAAGATT
>NZ_ANNO01000505.1:0-12055 GCF_000409565.1 Pseudochrobactrum sp. AO18b | reverse complement strand
GCCGGTCATTTAAGCCGGCGCGGTATTTCCTTGATCTTATAAAGGATAAGAATTTTGGCCGGGTTTCTGATCAAACGAATTTTACAGGCGATCTTTGTCGTCATTGTCGTGACTTTGACCGTCGCTTTCGCAATCCGTATGACCGGTGATCCGGCGCTGATGCTCACTCAAGGTGCGGGCAGCGTAACCGAGGCCGATCTGGAGCGCATCCGTGAAGGTCTGGGTCTGAACCAGCCTTTCATCGTGCAATATATGAATTTCATCAAAGGCCTGTTCACGCTGGATTTCGGACGCAGCTTCCTTGGCGGCACTCCGGTTTCCCTGCTGATCAAGGATGCCCTGCCTGCCACTTTGCTGCTGGCTTTTGCATCCATGGCCGTATCGATCATTATCTCGATCCCGCTCGGTATTAAAGCAGCGGTATCGCGCGGCAAATGGGCAGATCAGCTGATCCGTATCCTGTCGCTTGTCGGCCTGTCCTTCCCGAACTTCTGGCTCGCAACCATGCTGGTGCTGCTGTTTGCCGTTGGTCTGCAATGGCTGCCGCCGAGCGGTATGAGCGGCTTTTCCAGCTTCATCATGCCTGCGGTAACGATGGGGATTATCCTCACCGCCACCAATGTGCGTCTGGTGCGCACCTCCATGTTAGAGACCCTGCAGTCCCAGTATATTATGGTGGCACGCGCCAAGGGCCTGAGCGAAAACAAAGTGCTGTACAAACATGCACTGCGCAATTGCGCCATTCCGCTGATCACCTATTTCGGTCTGCAATTCGGCGGGTTGCTCGGCGGTATTGTGGTCGTTGAACGCGTGTTCAACTGGCCCGGCATGGGCACACTGGCTTTCGATGCGGTTTCCGGTCGTGACTATCCGGTTCTGCAGGCAAGTATCACCGTGCTGTCGCTCATGATTATCGGTGTCAATCTTCTGGTCGATATTGCCTATGGTCTTGTCGATCCGCGTATCCGGACGGAGTAGAAAATGGCCGCGAAAACTTCCTCTTCCCTGCTGTTCTCCCGCCTGTTCAGCCTTGAATTCATTCTCGGCGTCGGCCTGACAGCTATTATCTGTCTTGCCGTGCTGTTCTCCGGCCTGTTGTTTCCCGGCGGTGCGGACAAGATCGATCTGATGGCGCGTCTTACGCCGCCATTCACCAATATGTCCCATATTTTCGGCACCGACCCGCTTGGCCGCGATGTGCTGGCACGCGTAGTCACCGGCGGTAAAATCTCGCTGCTGGTCGGCTTTGTCTCAGTTGCCGGTGCCGTGGTTGTCGGCGTTATCATGGGTCTGATTGCCGGTTACTATCGCGGCTTCTGGGATATGGTGGTGATGCGCTTTGCCGATGTGCAGCTCGCATTGCCATTCATCCTGCTGGCCATTACCTTTATCGCCATTGTCGGCGGCGGCCTGATGAACACCATCATCCTGCTGATCGTTTCCCAATGGGTACAATATGCCCGTCTGGTGCGCGGTTCGGTACTGGCGCTGCGTGAGCGTGAATTCATCCTCTCCGCCCGTGCAATCGGTGTCAAAGACTGGCGCATTATTTTCCAGCATCTGCTGCCGAACCTGCTTGGTCCGGTGATCGTGCTGATGACGCTGAATGTTGCCAATAATATTCTGCTGGAATCCAGCCTGACGTTCTTGGGGCTTGGTGTTGATCCGACCATTCCGAGCTGGGGCGGTATGTTGGCCGATGGCCGTACTTATTTGCAAACCGCATGGTGGGTCAGTGTTTTCCCGGGGTTAGCAATTTTGCTGACAGTGCTTGGTCTTAATCTTCTGGGCGACTGGCTGCGTGACAGCCTTGATCCGACAGGGAGAACATCACGATGAGCATGATCTTTGAAAAAGGCTTTGAGCGCAGCCTCGACAAGCTGGTTTCCCGCTTTTCCGATGCGTCGATGAAAGGCGCAACGGTTGAGGCATGGCTGTTCGATGATCTGCAAAGCCGGAAGGCAACAGAAGCAAAGCTGCAGGCACTTGGCATTACAGCCAAATTATATAGTGCCTATAAGCCGCTGGTGCATTTCTTTCTTGAAGATGTGGATTGCAGCAACCTCAAGCAGGTCAGCATCGCCTATCCTGCCCATGAAGCTTGTGCAGCCAATCGCTTTCTGCTGGAAACCTATCCGCTGAGCAAACTGACCGGCGATGCAGAGGTGGATTTCAAATCATCGGGCAAACAGGATTTCACCTATCAGGTGACCCTGACAGATAAAAACGGCACTGCCACGCAGCACGCGGTTTTCGCACCAAACCGCATACATCAGGATGCGGTTGGCGAAACCTTATTGTCGCCGACCGGCTGGCTGAAAGTCACGCATCAAGGCACAACCACATCCGAGCGCTTTGAGACAGATTTTGAACAGCTGTTCCATGCCGGTATTGCTGCTGCGGCCAATCATGCATGGGGCGATACAGAGCCTTATTTTGAAGAGCTGAATATTGCTGTCTCGCTACCAATCACAGATCAGAAGCTAACTCACGCGGAAGAAGCAATCAGCCTGACAGAAGCGCTGCATGAAGACTTCTACTTTGCATTGTTGGAAGTGTTTCAGAAAAAATCCGGCCGCCCGCTCGGTGACCGTGGCTTGCAGCCGGGACAGATTGTGCCGGAAATCACTTACGCAGATGCAGCGCCTTCTATCCGCATCACTGCCCGCGCTTTATCCACGCAGGACAGCACCGGTGAGAGTCAGACTCTTGCCACCGCACAGGCACCGCTATTTGCAGCACAGATCGCACAAGAACTGGAGCTTATTGGTGGTGAGGCTTTTGAGGCCAAATCCCGTTCCGGCCGCAGCGTTCTTGGCCGCTATATCAAAGGCACGGATGAGCCGATGATTATCAGCGGCGGTCAGCATGCCAATGAAACCACCGGTGTGGTCGGCGCCTTGCGTGCAGCCCATGAGCTGAAATCCCGTAAGGGCGCGCATTTCACCATTTCTCCGCAAGAAAATCCTGACGGCTATGAGCTGCACCGCCGTCTCTGTGCTGATAATCCGAAACATATGCACCATGCGGCGCGTTACACCGCTATGGGTGATGATCTGGAATATCGGAGCGGCGAGAAACTCTGGGAAAAGGCCATCCGCACACAGGCTGAAGCGCTGACCGGTGCCAAGCTTCACGTGAATCTGCACGGCTATCCGTCTCATGAATGGACACGCCCGCTCTCCGGCTACATTCCGCGCGGTTTTGGTATGTGGACATTGCCGAAAGGCTTTTTCCTCATCGTCCGCCATCACTCCGACTGGGCACAGCAGTCCGAAGAGCTGGTTGATCATGTCACCCGTCATCTCTCGGCCATTGATGGTCTGGTGGATTACAATAATGCGCAAATCGCCTTGTTTGAAAAACACGCAGGCGAAACCGGCTTCCGCATCATCAACGGCTTCCCTTGCCTGATCGGTGTCGATGACCGTCATACCGTGCCGCTGACGCTGATCACTGAATATCCGGACGAAACCATTTACGGCGAAGATTTCATTCGCGGCCATACGGCGCAAATGGAAACAGTGCTCTCAGCCTATGAGGCACTGCAAAAATTATCCGCCAAATGGTACATTGCATGAATAAAAATCCCGCCGCCTCAACAAAAGCGGCGGAATTTTTTTAATTTATTATACCAACAGGTAAAAATGCCTCATGGCACCCCGCTTTACTTCACCCTGCTGACAAAATAGGCTTTCCTTGCTTCTGATATTTCAGCATCGGCCATCAAACCACTATCTGAATAAAACCAGAGACATATAAATAATTATCCGGCCTTTTGCTTTCCTTATCAGATGCACAAGACAATCGCAGTTCCGGCTCAAAACAGTCCGGAAATGGTGTGTGTAAAGAGGAGAGACCATGCCTGAGACTCTAATTTCCGTTGATCTTTCACAGTCCGCTTATGACAATGAGAACCTGCATAACCGCTGGCATCCGGATATTCCGATCAATGTCTGGGTTGATCCCGGTGATGACTTTCTTATCGAGACTGTCGACTGGACAGGCGGCGCTATCAAGAACAATGATTCCGCAGAAGATATCCGCGATGTTGATCTGACGACGGTGCATTTTCTCTCTGGCCCTATCGGTATCAAAGGTGCCAAACCCGGCGATCTTCTCGTCGTTGACATTCTCGATGCCGGAACACTCAAGGGTCATGAATGGGGCTTTAACGGCTTTTTCTCCAAGACCAATGGCGGTGGTTTCCTGACCGACCATTTCCCGAGCGCCCAGAAATCCATCTGGCATTATGAGGGCATGTTCACCCGCTCCCGCCACGTTCCGGGTGTCAGTTTTGCCGGTATGATCCATCCCGGTCTGATCGGTACGCTGCCTGACCGTAAAATGCTGGAAATGTGGAACACCCGCGAGCTTGGCCTGATCGCTCAGGAACCAAACCGCGTTCCGCCACTGGCCAATCCACCCCATGCCCGCACTGCCCATCTAGGTTCGATCAAGAAGGGTGAAACCTTCGACAAGATCGCAGCGGAAGGCGCACGTACTGTTCCGCCACGCGAACATGGCGGCAATTGCGATATTAAAGACCTGTCGCGCGGTTCAAAAATCTATTTCCCTGTCTATGTTGACGGTGCTGGTCTCTCCATGGGTGACCTCCACTTCAGTCAGGGCGACGGCGAAATCACCTTCTGCGGTGCCATCGAAATGGCCGGCGGCTGGCTGCATATCAAAGTCGATCTGATTAAAGACGGTATGGCAAAATACGGCATTCGCAATCCGGTCTTCAAACCATCGCCGATGGTGCCGAATTATAAAGACTATCTGATCTTTCAGGGTATTTCTGTCGATGAACAGGGTCATCAGCATTATCTCGATGCCAATGTCGCCTATCGTCAGGCCTGTCTCAATGCCATCGAATATATGAAGAAATTTGGCTATTCCGGTGCGCAAGCCTACTCGATCCTCGGTTCTGCTCCGGTGCAGGGACATTTCTCCGGCGTGGTGGATATTCCGAACTCCTGCGCAACTCTGTGGCTGCCAACCGAAATCTTCGATTTCGATATCAGCCCGTCGGCAGCAGGACCGAAGAAGTTCCTCGACGGCTCCGTTGATATGCCGATTGCCTATGATCTTTGAGGTGAAACATGCCGGTTTATGAATATGCCTGCGAAGAATGCGGGCCATTCACAGCTCTGCGTCCGATGTCGGAATATGATCAGCCCTGCGCCTGTCCGGACTGTGAGACGTCTGCCAAACGCGTCATGCTGACAGCGCCCAATCTTGCATCAATGAATGCAAATAAGCGCACTGCAATGGCGGTGAATGAACGCAGTTCTCATGAACCGATCAGCTCAAAATCATTAGGACACGGGCCGAATTGCGGCTGCTGCGGATCAAAATCCAAAAAATCCAAGGCAAAAGTCTCGGCAAACGGCGCGAAGAGTTTTCCTTCCGCCCGTCCGTGGATGATCAGTCATTAAATCTGCAAATAAAAAAGGCGGGTCTTCCCGCCTTTTTTACAAATTAACACCGCGATTGAATTTGGTTTCCATCACAATATTCGATGTTGTGCGGACAATACCCATCATTTCATTGATCTTGTTGATCTCGGCATTGAGCTTTTCCAGCGTATCCGTGCAGATGTGAATAATCAGATCCCAGTCACCGGAAATCGAATGTACAGCCTGTACCGCTGTCAGTGTTTTCAGCTGTTTGATAACATCAGGAAAATTCTTGTTGTTCAGTGCCGCAAAGGTAAAGCACTGGATCGGTGAGCGGTTCACATTCGAACCGAGGCGCACCGAATAACCGTCAATAATCCCGTTGGTTTCCAGCCGCTGGATACGCTCCTGCAAAGCCGTGCGGGATACGCCAAGCTGGCGCGCCAGAGACGCCACAGATTCACGGGCGTTTTTCTGCATCAATGCCAGTAACTGCTTATCCTTATCGGTCATTTGCATAGTCGTCATTCCGTGTCTTAACGATGGGCGCCCTTATAGCGACCTTCCTGAAAGTAATCCATCAGGCGCAGATAATAGTAGACGCTTTCTGCGGCCAGCGGGCCGAAAATACCGCCATTCCAAGTCAGACCATAAGGTTTGAACAGACGGATACGGTCGCTTTCGCCACTCACAGCTTCAGCCACAACACGTCCGCCGATAGCGGTCGTGTTCATACCGTGACCGCCGAAAGAACTGCATGCCCACACACCGTCTTCAACTTTGGCAATGTGAGGCATTTTATGACGCGAATAGCCCATCAGACCCGACCATGCCTTTTCGATTTTCACATCTTTCAGTCCGGCAAACACATCGCACATATCCTTGCGCAGAATTGCAGCGAGACGTGTCTCGTCCTGCTCATTCTTGGTGGTAATGCGCCCGCCCCAGAGAATGCGGTCACCTTCCACCACACGATAATAATCGGATGAGCGACGGTCATCACCGACCGCATCAGTGGTGCGGATGAAATCCTGCAAGCGGCTGCCCAGTTTTTCAGTCAGTACAACATAAGTGGCGATCGGCAGGAATGAACGGCGCAGCTTGCCGAACTGGGAACCGCCATAACCACCACAACACAAAACCACATCATCGCATTGCACAGAACCGTGTGCGGTTTTCACCGTATAACGTCCTGTGGCACCGGCCTGTGGGGTACGCGTGAAAGACTGCATCGCACTGTCTTCAAAAATCCGGCCGCCTTTGGCGCGGATCAGATCAGCCAGACCCAATGCATAATTCAGCGGATGAAAATGGAAGCCGGTACTGTCACGCAATGCCTGTTTATAGATCGGCGTATTCAGCTTCTGACGAACGGCAGCAGTGTCGAGATATTCATATTCATAATTGAAATGCTGCGCCATACGATCACGATAGCGCTGCATCTGGTCCGCAGCCTCATAGCGCACAACGCTGAGCTTGCCTTTGACAATATTGCAATCGGGCAGATTATTCTGCTCAATATTCTCACGGACAATTTCCACGCCTTCAACCGACATGGCAAACAGCTTTTTTGCATCCTCAAAGCCGCTGCGTTTTTCAATCGCGCCCAAGCCTTCAGCCCAGCCGTTCAGACAGAAGCCGCCATTGCGCCCCGACGCACCCCAGCTCACTTTATTCGCTTCAATCACGATCACGGATTTATTGCGTTTCAGCAATTCCCATGCGGTTGTCAAACCGGCAAGTCCGCCGCCGACAATACAAACATCGGCCTGCAAATTTTGCTGCAAGCTTTCATAGGCAGAAGATGAAGCAACGCGGGTGGCGCTGTAATAGGTAGCCGGATATGAACTCATAATGATACTGCTTCTTACAGAAAATGCGTTTCAGTTTGTAAAAGACAATACCGGTTTCTGACTACGGGGGAAGTCCAGAAACCGGCATGCATAAACAGACTGATTATTTAAGCTTGGTATAATCCACGCCGTACCACTTTACGGACAAATCAGACATTGTGCCGTCTGTTTTCAGCTGTTCAAAGATCTCTTTAACCTTAGCTGAGAACTCAGGATCCCCCTTGTCAACGGCAACAGCCAGCGGCTCGTAGAATGCCGGCTCATCAGCCAGCGCGCGGATCGGATAACCGCGCTTCACCGCATTTTCCACGGTTGGCATAGCGGAGACTGTCGCATCAAGACGGGTGCCGTCACCAAGACGCAGATCATCCAGCGGACCTACGCTGTCGCCATAGGTTTTAATATCACCAGGCTTCACGTCATATTTGAATTCAGGTACACCAACGGCATCAATCTTCAGGCTGCCATTGATATAATCTTCGGTGGTTGTGCCACCTTCAACACCAATGGTCTTGCCGTTCAGATCTGCACGCTTTTCAGCCTTGGAATCCTTATGCACGGTGAAAACATAGGGCGTGTAATAATAAACAATCGGGAAATCGAGCACGCGGGCGCGGCCTGATGTCGGGGTCATGGAACCTACAGAAATATCCCAGCGGCCATTCCAGTGACCGGCAGTAATAATGCCCCATTCCGGTGTCACAAAACGGGCAGTCGCACCCAGACGTTTGGCAACTTCGGTTGCAACATCAATGTCAAAACCCACCAGCTTGTCGTCTTTCATGAAAGACTGCGGTGGCCAGTTCGCGGCAGTTGCCACAACCAGTTCTTTTTTACTGGTCACGCGATCCAGCGTTTCACCGGCAAAAGCAGGCAGACTGACAGTCAGTGCCAGTGCTGCAACGGCAGCGGATAAAATTGCATTCTTCATGTGGTTTCCTCCCCAGAGTATAGCGCTAATCAAATGACCTCACCGGAATAAACGCTATGCGAACAACAATAGATAGTTGTGGTCAGAACGGCTGACCGTCCGTATTCATCAGCGTTCCTGACGCTTCATGCGGTTTTCCAGCACGGCCTGACAGCGTTCGAGAATGATCGACAAAATCCAGTACAGCAGTGCAGCAGTAATCAGCATTTCCAGATGGCGGAATTCTTCACGACCCTGCGTACGGGCAAGGAACATCAGCTCCCAGACACCAATCACCGAGACTAGTGATGAGTCTTTCAGCATCGCAATGAACTGGTTTCCTGTCGGCGGGATGATCAGTTTCATCGCCTGCGGCATGATCACTTTGCGCATAGTGGTGAACGGACGCAGACCAAGGGCACGGGCAGCTTCCCACTGACCACGCGGAATGGACATGATCCCGCCGCGAAAAATCTCGGTCATATAAGCGCCGTAGCAGAGCGACAGAGCAAGCACACCGGCGGGGACCGCATCAATGACATAGCCAAGCTGCGGAATACCCAGATAAATCAGATAGATCTGGATCAGCAGCGGCACGCCGCGGAAAAATGACGTGTAAAATGAGGCGATAGCAACGGCAAAACCGTTCTGTGAAAGTTTGGCAACCGCACCGACAATCGCCAGTACAAAAGCAATCGCAATGGAAATTGCCGAGATATAAACGGTCGTGAATACGCCCTGCGTAATCAGGAATGGCAGCTTCGACAAGATGAAAGTGTAAGACAAATCAAAACTGTAGAAGAAATACAGAGCAGCAGAGAGCAATGCCAGCCAGACAACGATCGTCTGTATCTGCATCGGCAACTTACCGACAAGATTGATAATCAGCGTCAGAACCAGCGAAGTGACGGCTGCAACCGCAATTATGCCGCCCGATGTCTGCAATAATCCGGCCAAACCCGTAGCGGCAGCATCGGCTGCGCCTGTCAGATGCCAGTTCTTCCAGACCATAAAAATGAAGGTAACAAGGGCGAATGCGCCCAAAAACCACGGTTTTTGCGTGATTTTATTTTTTTGTACTTTATCGTAATACATGCTGCTCTGCTCCCTGCCTCTATGTCTCCGCCAAAAAAGCGCAGGCTTCCACCCGAACATTTGCCGGAAATGACACAAAAGGCAGTCAAAATCACTGAAATAACAGTCATAATGCGATTCAAAGCAGCAGATTTAACTGCATAAGCGCATGATGAAGTCTTTTAAAAGTGATTTCGCAGGTCATAAAAGACTGAAACACGGATCAATGACCGTCATTTTCACATTATTTCTCGCCGGACATATCGCAAGATATTAAACAGTGTTTTCAGGACACAGCGTTGCCGGTTATGCGACTTGATTTATCCCTGCCCGCACCATAAATTCGGCTCATGCAGCAAGAACCGGAACTGTCCGGCGCTTTGTTCATAATAATTTTAATCGTTCTCAGGGCGGGGTGTAATTCCCCACCGGCGGTAACAGGCGGAAGTCTGAAGCCCGCGAGCGCTTAATCGAATGATGTCGGCATGATCTATATCATCATCTTGCAGGCTCAGATTTTGGTTATGGCGTGCTGAAAATGGTGTTTTTCGAGAACCGGAGCGGAGTGTACTTTGAGTACATGAGCACCGGAAAGCGTAGAAAAACGACATTTGCAAGCCGTCAGAGACAAAATATGTCGGTTAAGGTCAGCAGATTCGGTGCAATTCCGAAGCCGACGGTCATAGTCCGGATGAGAGAGAGCGGGGCTGAAATGGCATCATGCGCGGCGTTTTTTTCCGCCATTGTGTAATTTTCTTCCCGTAGCATTTCCCAATCCCTGGGGTAACGGCTTACGAGACAGGAAGAAAAACGTTGAGCCCAATTGCCTCTGTTCAAACATTAAAACCAACCGTCCGTGGTGCAGCGCTCATGCTGGCAGCCGGAGCAGCTTATGCGGGCGTCAATGTCGCCACCCAATGGGCGGGCACACGCACCGGCATCCCTTCTGTTATTATTGCCTTCTGGCAATATGTCATCGCTCTTGTACTGACCTTACCGCTGCTGATCCGCGAAGGCGCGCGGGCACTACGTACCAATCATCTCGGGCTGCATATTATTCGCGTGGCGCTGGCTGCCGCCGGTGTGCAGGTATGGATTTTCGCCCTCACCCATGTGCCGATCTGGCAGGTGATTGCTCTGTCCATGACCTCGCCGTTCTTTGTTATTCTCTGTGCAAGGTTGTTCCTGCGCGAGGCTGTAACACAGACACGCCTGCTCACAACTCTCGCAGGTTTCATCGGCGCATTGATTATCATTGCTCCGTGGTCTGACACTTATACAGTCTATTCCCTGCTGCCAATTCTCGCGGCGGCGCTTTGGGCAGGCTATTCGGTGATGACCAAATATCTGACCCGTTTTGAAACGACAGCCAGTATCTCCATGTATATGCTGATCCTGCTCACACCGATTAACGCGGCACTCTGGGCTGCATCAGGTGTCGGTTTTCCGGAGATCGCATCGCCATCCATGGAAATCTGGTCAATCCTGCTAACGATCGGTGTTCTGACAGCCATGGCGCAATATTTCCAGATCGCCGCCTATTCCGTGGCTGATGCTGTCTATCTGCAGCCTTTTGACGATCTGAAACTGCCGCTGAATGTTATTCTCGGCTGGATCGTTTTTGCGGCCACCCCAAGCATCAATTTCTGGCCGGGTGCCCTGCTGATTGTCGGCGCGTCGCTCTATCTGATGCGTCAGGACAGCGGGCGGTCATCCCCGAAAATACAAGCAGCAGAATAATCAAAAAACGGCGGGAAATCCCGCCGTTTTTATTTGAACTGATACGCTTTAATGACCTGCCGCGTCTTTCGGCACATCGCCGGGCTTTTTCATCATCGTGGCAAAGAATGCCAGCGAGACAAACAGCACGGTCAGGATCATAAACACGTCGATGAAAGACATCAGCGTTGCCTGCTGGCGCACCATGCCGGAGAGTTTCATCAATGCAATATTGGCACCATCCATACCCGCCGCATTAAATTTAGCAGTCAGATTGGCCAGCATTTCCTGTGCTTCGCGATTGCCCCAGTTCAGATGCTCCGACAATTGCGCATAATGCAGATCACCGCGCCGCATCAGCATCGTATTAATCACCGCCAGACCAATCGCACCACCCAGATTACGCATCAGATTAAACAGGCCGGAGGCGTTTTTAATATGGGATGGATGCAATGTACCAAGCGCCAGATTGTTGATCGGCACCATACACAGCATCATTGAACAGCCTCGCAGAATTTGCGGTAGCAAAAGCTCGTAAAAATCCCAGTCCGCTGTCAATCCCGTCATCAGATAGGTACCGGCGGCAAAGCCGATAAAGCCGATCATCATCATCAGACGCGGATCCATTCGCGTTGAGAGAAAACCTGCCAGTGGCGCTGTCATAAACATCGCCAGACCACTGACAAACAGAGCCTCACCGATCATCAGCGCATCATAACCGCGGATGCTGCCGAGATAGAGCGGATAAAGATAGGTCAGCCCGTAAAGTCCTACCCCCATGATGAAAGAGAAACTCGAACCAAGAGCAAAATTCATATTCCTGAAGGCCGAGAGATCAACAATAGGCTCTTCCGCCGTGAATGCCCTGTAAAAGAACATCAGCGCACCGGCCACGAGCACAACAGTCATAATCACAATATGGCTGTCCTGAAACCAGTCATTACGCGGCCCTTCTTCCAGCACATATTCCAGCGAGCCGAGAAAAGCCGCCATACCGGCCAGACCCCACCAATCGAATTTGGCCAGCAGGGATTTATCGCCCTTATCAAAATCGATCAGATTCCACGCGGCAATCGCCACCAGAATGCCGGGGCCGA
>NZ_ANNO01000504.1:0-5065 GCF_000409565.1 Pseudochrobactrum sp. AO18b | reverse complement strand
AACCGCCGATTGTCGGCCCCACAGTCGGCGCCAGTGTTGCCACCAGCCCGACAATCGGAGAGACGATGGAACGCTTGGACGGCGGGAAAATTGTAAAAGCCGCCGCGAACACACTCGGGATCATACCGCCGCCGATAAAACCCTGAATAGCGCGGTAAACGATCATCTGCTCAATATTGGTCGCGGTCGCACAGAGCACGCTGGCAGCGGTAAAACCCGCCGCCGAAACAGTAAACAGCACTCGGGTAGACAGCAGACGGCCAAGGAAGCCGGAAAGCGGGATCATCACCACTTCGGCAATCAGATAGGAGGTCTGCACCCATGAAATCTCATCGGAACTGGCACCCAGTCCCGCCTGAATTTCAGCCAGCGAGGCCGACACAATCTGGATATCCAGAATGGCCATAAACATACCGAAGACCATGGCCAGAAAGGCCAGAGCTTTTCTCGGATCAATCTTTTCTTCAGCGGCAGGCACTGCCTGCATGGTGGTTGATACAGCCATGGCTGAATACTTTTATTGTGCAGCCGGAGTGTTTTGCAGTGCTGTGCGGGTATCCACATCCACAACAACACTCAGACCTGCGCGTAACTTACCGGTCGCCAGAGCCGCTTCGGGGATGGCAATACGCACCGGAACACGCTGCACAACCTTGGTGAAATTGCCTGTGGCATTTTCCGGCGGCAGCAGGGAGAACACAGAGCCGGAAGCCGGTGACAGCGATGCGACTTTGCCTTCAAATGTCTCTCCGCCCAGTGCATCAACGGTGAAATGCACCGTCTCGCCGCCATGCAGATTTTTCAGCTGGGTTTCTTTAAAATTCGCGTCAATATAAAGCGCATTGACCGGCACCAGCGCGGCAATACGCTGCCCTGCACTGACCAGATCACCTTTTTTACCGGTCAGATTGCCAACAACACCATCAAAAGGCGCGCGCAATGTTGTAAATGACAAGTCGCGCTGAGCCTTGTCCCGCGCCAGTTCAAGACTGCGGGTCTGGCTCTCAGCCTCCTGATATTGTGCTTTCAAAACACCTATATTGGCCTGAGCCGCTGCAATCTGCGCCTGTGCATTGGCATCCGCCGCCTGTGCCTGTGCGAGAGCCGTGGTTGCACGATCAAGCTCCGACTGCGAGACAAAACGCGTATCATGCAGCTTGGTGATCCGCTCCATGGTTGCCTGTGCATTGGTCAGGCCGGCAGCGGAAGATTGCTGAGAGGCGCGTGCCTGTGTGAGGCTGGCTTCTGCCGCAACGGTCTGCGCCTCAATCCGTGCCAACGTTTTCTGCTGGCTGGCCAATGCCGCGATTTTCTCGTTCAACGCAATCTGGTAATCACCCTGATCGAGCTGGAAAATAGCATCACCGGCTTTAACATGGCTATTAGCACTCACCAGCACATCATCAATATAGCCGGTCACTTTCGGCGACATCGCCATGATATCCCCGTGAATATAGGCATCATCGGTCGAGACCATAAAGCGTCCTGTCGTCCACCAGTCGTAGCCGTACCATGCACCTCCGGCCAAAGCTGCAATCAGCAAAACACCCAGGATTTTACGCTTGCGTGACGGCTTGCCCGATGCAGGCTTTGGCGTTTCCGATGCTGTCGTCTGTTCGCTGAAAGGCTGGGAATGCTCGGCGCGCAGCGGATCATCCGGCATTCTGTTGTCATCATTCTGCGCCGCTCGCTTGAAATCAACCGGAGCAACACTCTGGGTGTTGTCCTGATCGGACGAGGAATGATTCGACTGAACTGGTTTCGCAACGGGCTTGAGAGCGGACATAGCGGGGGCAACTTTCTGAGTAAAACAGGCCGTACTGCCAATAAACTTTATTGAATTTAGAGCATTTCCATTTTTGACCGAGCCAGAGGAAATGCTCTATCTATTTGTTTTTACGCATTTCCTGACGCAAAACCGGTACCCACTTTTGCTGGAATGCTTATTATTCCGGTAAGAAGAATTTCAAAAAGAACCGAAACCGGACTGAAAAATATGCCTGCGTCTGTCTTCCTGACATAAGCCGGACACCTCTTCAAACCGATCGGTTCGATGTTGACATAAAGCAAGAGAGACGGCATATCAATTGAAATCGCACTGATCGGTTCGAATTGATAATTTTTATCGTCGGCACATAAGCGGAAACACACTGATATGACAGACACCAAACAGGGACAGAATGGCCGTCACGGCGCCGGACAAGATCCGGCAAAGCGTCAGAAAATTCTGGACGGTGCACAAAATGTATTTTTGCGCATGGGGTTTGATGCTGCGAGTATGAATGACATCACCCGCGAAGCCGGTGTGTCCAAAAGCACGATCTATGTTTATTTCGAGAGTAAGGACGAATTGTTTGAAACGCTTTGCGAGCAACATCGCAGCGTTTTATTTTCACAGATTGGTGCAATTAACGGCGATACTCTGTCCAGCAAAGAGAGCCTGATTGCCTATGGTGTGGCGCTTGTTACACTTGTCACCTCGGATATGGTTATCAGCGCCCAGCGCACTATTCTCGGTGTTACAGAGCGAAAACCGGAAATGGGTGTGCGTTTCTATGAACGCGGCCCGCGTCGCGGGTTGATGGTGCTGAAGGCCTATATTGAAAAGCTGGCCGAGCAAGACATTATCCGTGTGTCGGATGTGCAGCATGCCGCCTATCAGCTGGCAGAACTGTTTCTCGCAGGCATATATCGCCAGCGGCTGTTCGCCTATATGGAAGAGGCACCGACAGCAGAGCAAATCCGCTATAATGTGGAATCCGCAGTGAATATGTTCTTCGCGGCCTATGGCACACAACCGGACGCGCCCGAAGCCCGATAACACCGTCCCTCCTCTAAACATCACAATGCCATAACTGTAATTGTGATTGCAGCAATGCAGATTTGCGCTACTCTGCCAAGCTAGCAGTTTACGTTCAGGTCAACTAACTGTGCTGTAAAATATAAAGTGTTAGAGCGACCTTTGTGCGCCAAAAGGGCGCACGGCGCTCTAAAGGGGGAGACAATGCATGGCCGTCGGGGACACATCAAAGACAATCAATAATCATCATGCTGCAACAGTGATCTATGTTGTACTCGCTACAGCAGCAATTGCGGGCGCATTGCTTGGCAGCTCACTCAGCCCTGAATGGCGCTGGCTGCATTATCTGACCAAGCCGACGGCTACGGCTTTCCTGCTGTTTCTGACTTTGCAGATTAAGCATCCTGCATCCCGCCATTATCGCAATGCTATTGCGCTCGGGCTGGCCTTTGCCATTGGCGGTGATTTCTTCCTCATGCTGCCGCAAGATTATTTTATGGCGGGGCTGATCTGCTTTCTGCTCACCCATTGCGCCTATATTTATGCATTACTATCCGATCATGCTGCGTTCAAACCCGCTGTCTTTATCGGCTTTGCAGCCATTGCATTGCTGATTATTTCCGATCTGTGGAGCAGCCTGCCCGACGGTATGCATATTCCGGTCGCTATTTATGCAGTGGCACTGGCGCTGATGGCTGCACTGGCACTCAACCGCGCTATCAACATGACAATCGCCGACCGCAGCACAAAACAGGCGGCCAAGATTGCGGCTTTTGGCGGCATCTTCTTTGTTATCAGTGATAGTATTCTGGCTTACGGGCGTTTTCGTTTTGATATTCCGCTGAATCCGGTCTGGGTACTCGGCACCTATTACGCAGCGCAATGGTGCTTTGCCCGTTCTGTTTTAAGGGACACAAATGACTGAGCAACTGAGCATGAATTTTGCGATTTTGCGTAAAGCATGGCTGAAAAACCGCCCTGATGAGCGGCAGCGCCGTGAAGATTTGTTGCGGTTGCGCACAGCTTTCAAAGCCAGCCTGCCGCAGATGGCCGAAGCAATATCGCGCGATTTCGGGCATCGCTCCACCCATGAGAGCATGATGGCCGAAGCCGTGATTGTGCTCAAGGAAATCGACTTCTGTCTGCGCCATCTCAGAAAATGGATGAAGCCGCAAAGGCGCAAAGCCGGATGGCAGTTCTGGCCTGCGAGAGCAGAAATACGACATGTGCCGCTGGGCGTAGTCGGCATCATGTCACCATGGAACTATCCGGTGAACCTTTCCCTGACACCACTGGTCTCTGCACTTGCGGCGGGCAATCATATCTATCTGAAACCTTCAGAACATACCCCGCATACCAATGCCTATCTCAGCCGCCTGTTGCAGGAAATTTTGCCGTCCGATCGTGTATGTATCGCTCAGGGTGGTGCGGATATTGCCGCAGCATTTTCTGCTCTGCCCTTTGACCACTTGTTTTTCACCGGTTCCGGCGCGGTCGGTAAAAAAGTCATGGCCGCAGCTGCCCGAAATCTCACACCGGTCACTCTGGAACTTGGCGGTAAATCGCCTGCATTGATCGCCCCCGATGCCGATCTTGTTAAAAGTGTTAGCCGCATCCTGACGGGCAAACTCTTCAATGCCGGACAAACCTGTATTGCGCCGGATTATGTACTGCTGCCGGAGAATATGCTGGAAGCTTTTATCGCAGAATGCAAAAGCCAAACCGCCCGTCGCTATACGGGGCTCGACCGGCAACCGGATTACACCGCCATTATCAATGAAAGCCAGTATAAACGCCTCACCCATTTGCTGGATGATGCCAGTATCCGTGGCCATAAGACCATTCCACTCCTGACCCTGAGCGATATACAAAGAGCCGGAGAATATCATATTCTGCCGCCGATGCTGATTATCAATCCGGATGATAACTGTGCCATCATGCAGGAGGAAATTTTCGGCCCGTTACTGCCGATAAAAACCTACCGCACATATGATGAGGCCATTGGTTTTATCACCAGCCGCGACCGGCCACTGGCATTCTATTGTTTCAGCAACAGTAATGAGACCATTGAGGCTGCGCTTACACATATTGTGGCAGGCAGTGTGTGTATTAATGATACGCTCTATCAGTTTGCCTGTGCAGACCTGCCATTCGGCGGCGTGGGCATGAGCGGCATGGGGCATTATCACGGTGAGGAAGGTTTCAAAACTTTCTCCAAAGCCATGCCGGTACTGCGAAAATATAATCCCGCGGCGACTGATTATC
>NZ_ANNO01000503.1:0-16161 GCF_000409565.1 Pseudochrobactrum sp. AO18b | reverse complement strand
CTGATTGTTTCAGGCGGGGCTTTTTCATTGCTCTTTCACAACTGCTTAATTGGCAGGCTGCACCTGCATCATAGCGGCTGCACCACGGGCAAAATATTGCGGACGATACATATCCTCCACAAATGGTGCCGGATGCGCATAGGTGCCCGGCGTTACCGCCCGCACAATATAGGCGACCGTATATTCACGGGCATTGCCGCCGCTGCTGTTGAATGCTGCAACAAAACGATCACTGCGGAATTCGCTATGAGCAACGGTCGTGTCACCGAGCCAGCCAAAATTGCTCAGATCCGCACTGTTCACAACGCGCGGATTATCAATTTCAAATCCGGCAGGCAGCAAATCCGTTATCAGCACACGGGAAGCCCAGTTATTCGATTCAGCTACTTTCAGAACAACCACATAGCGTTCATTCTGTTTCGCTTCAGAAACACTGATCTCTTCACCGTCGAGCGTGTAATAGCTGCGGCCAATGCTGAAACCGTCACCACCTGCCGGTGGTGCTTCCACTGGTGCCGCAACAGTTGTAATCACCGCAGTCACCGGCCTGTCACCGGTATTGCCCACGGTCACAGGCGCGGCTTCAAGCTGTTCGCCAGTCAGACGCTCAGACAATGCACCCTGACGGGCCTCACCATTGAGCAGCAAGGTCAGATTGGCATCTTCGTCCTTCAGCCCCTTGGCAGCCAGCAACAACCATGCCTGTTCTTGCGTGCTGGTATAGCGCGTTTCATTGCTCAGACCGCCAACCACTTTCACCAGTTCCGGCACAATGCTTGGTACCGGACGGCTTTCTGCGGCAAGAGCCAGAATGGCTGCGCCGTCACGCAGGTGCGAACCGTAATCCGAACGCGCCCAGGAAATATTGCCTTTATTGGCAAGACGGAAAGCCGAAGCAAAAGCCTTCTCGGAACGTGCACCGTCACCATAAAGGGCAAGGCTTGCACCGAGCTGAGCACGCGCCAGCGGCGTTTCAAACTCATCCAGACGGGTATCCGCGTAGTAGCGCAGATCGGCAATGGATGCACGACGGTTACGCGACAATACATAGAAAGCATAAGCTATCGAATTGCCGTTATCCTTGATCGAAACATCGTAAGACAGTGCATTTTGCAGATTATCCAGTGCCGAAATCATCGGCTGCTGCGGCACATCAAATTTCTGCTCGCGGGCGCGGGTCAGGAAATCTGTCACATAGGCATCGAGCCACAGATCACCGCTATCCGGCGACCAGAGACCAAAACTGCCGGAAGAGGACTGATTATTCAGAACCTTGTAAATGGCTTCCTGAATACGCTTGTGCAGTTCTTCTTCACTGTCCTGCATCGGCATACCGGCCTGCTTGGCCAGTTCGCTCATATAGAGCAATGGCAAGGCACGGCTGGTTGTCTGTTCAGTACAGCCATAAGGATAACGGTCAAGCGATGTCAGCAAGCCCGGAATATCAAAGCCCGATGCATTAGAAACATTGATGCTGACTGAAGCGCCGTCCATACGCTGACCGGCAAGCAGTTCTTTATTGATAACAAGAGAACCGTTAACCGCAGCCAGCGTTACTTCCTTGCGGGTCGTTTCCGGCAAAGACGATGCACGCACCGGCAGGATCAGATCCTGCGAAATGCTCAGGCCGCTTTCATGGGTCAGCTGTACCGTCAGCTCTTCAGTTCCTGCGCGCTCAGCTTTCAGCGGCAGTGTCAGATATTTCTTTTCGCCCTGTGCCAGTGTCACCGATGCCGGTGCCTGTTCCTGCGGTACAGAAACCAGACCGGAACTGGCCACACTCACAGTGTAATTTCCGGCAGGGCCATCCGTATTGGCAATATCAAGACGCAACTGTGCCTGATCGTCCGGTGCCATGAATTTTGGCAGAGCGGCAGTGATAACCACCGGATCACGCATGATGACATCCGACTGCGCATTACCGACAGCCGTCTTTGTCCAGGCTACGGCGCTGATCCGCGCAGTACCGTTAAACTGCGGAATATCAAAGCTGACATTGGCTTTGCCATCGGCACCAACCTCAACAGGACCGGCAAAGAATGCCACCAGTTTTTCGGTTGGCGGCGAGCCTTCAGCGGCCATTTGCGCGCCGTCACCACCGGTACGCAGACGCCCCATCGTGCCGAGTGAACCGTCAATCAGACGACCGTAAAGATCGCGGATTTCGAGACCGAGCTGACGCTGACCAAAATACCAGCCAGCCGGATCGGCCGGTTTGTGATTGGTCAGGTTAAGAATACCCACATCCACAGCCGAGATCATGACATAAGCCTGATCGCCGGATTTCAGACCGCCGATTGAAACCGGTATAGTCAGAGCCTGACGCGGTTCGGTTTTTTCCGGCGCTTCAATCCGCACTGAAAGCTTGCGCTCTGCCGGATCAACAGCCAGCCAGCGGATACCGATGGCGCGCGCTGGCATACGGGTTTCCTGAGCTTCGCCCGGACGATAAAGGCTTGCGGTAATATAAGCACCCGCACCCCATTCGCCGCTGACCGGAATTTCAACTTCCGCACCCTCAGCAGGAACCGAAACGGTTTTGGTCATCAGCAGACTGTCAGCACCGACAGTAACCAGCAACTCACCGGCAAAACGCGGAGAGACTTTCAGCTTTGCGGTTTCGCCGTCTTTATAAATATCTTTATCAAGCGCAACTTCCAGACCATCCGGTGTTTCAGTCGAGCGTGCTTCAACATACCAGCCGGCATCAAATTCAATGCTGGTCTGCGGGCCGTCAGGGTCAGAGGTCGCGATCTCAAGACGATAACGTCCCCATTCCACAGGTACCTGAATGCTGCCTGCAGTCTGCTCATCGGCAGAAACAGTACCGTCGGCGACTTTTTTCGTATAGCTCACCGGCTCATAGTTCCATGAGCTGCCGCTGCGATACCACTGATACTGGCGCTCGACTTTAACCAGCGTCCATTCCAGCCCTTCTTCGGCTACGCGCTTGCCATCAGCATCGCTGACAATCACCGAGAACTGCGCATTGCTGTTTTCAGGCAGGCTGTCGTCGTCAAATTCCGGCTTGATACCGATCATGGCGCTGTCGGATGCAACCGGCAAAGTCAGCTTACGCTCAACCGCACGGCCGCCGCCTTCACGCATACGCACAACAATATCCGCGTTCAGACGCTGCGTTGTCGCGGGCAGATCATTCAGCAGCACCGGAATTTCGGCCTTGCCCTGTTCATCCAGTTCCGGCAGATCATCCAGCGTAATACGTGTATCTTCCGGCTGATCCTCATCGGCCAGTCCGAAAACATATTTCGGGAACAGATCCCATGTCCGTGTCGGGCGAATATTGACTTCGCCTTCCAGTGTCAGACCGGCCGCTGGCGCACCATAAAGATAACGACCGTCCACTTTAACCACAGCCGCATCACCGGCTTGAATTTCCTTCACATCTGAAGTCAGATCAAATTCTGTGCGGTCAGGCACAAAATCCTCAACCAGAAACTGCTTTTCTGACAGCGGAGTGGCTTTCGGATCGCTTAAAATACGCAATGTCCATGTACCGCGCATGGCATTATTCGCCAGCGGCAATTCCACAGCATGACCACCGGCAGCCTGTGAGGTGCTGACAATCGCACGGTCTTCCACACCATCAGGACGCAGGAAAGAGAATGTCAGCGGCAGATTTTCTACAGCCTTCGCTGAGCCGTCACGCACCAGCGCAGCGGCATGAACGGTTTCACCGGTGCGGTAAATACCGCGCTCCGTCCAGCCGTAAACATCCAGCGCACCCGGTGCAGGGCGACCGGTTACACCCCGATCCGAGAGGTCAAAACCGGCACGTTTCATATCGAGGAAAACATAATCTTCCTCATCGCCATTGCCCTTGGAGCGTGCTGTCAGAATGGCAGGTGCCATCGCTGCTGTGCCGCGCATCAAACCGGCAGTGAAGGTCGCGCGACCATCACCATCCGTTGTTGCAGTCCCCAGAACTTCATTATTCGCCGCCAGCAATTGCAGTTCCACGCCGCTCAGCGGCTTGGCTGTTGCAAGGGAACGGGCGAAAACATTCAGACCATCTTCACCGGCAAAAGTTGCAAGACCGGTATCAGACACCAGAAACCACTGTGTCGCCTGCGATGACCAATATTCCGAACGGTCACCCTCAGCCTTGGCTGTCATAATATAGATGCCGGGCTTACGCTTCGGCAGTGCTTCATCCACGGGGAAGGATGAGACGATTTCTTTGTTCAGCTCGCTCTCAACATCCAGCTTGCCGGTGTAAACTTTTTCACCCAGCGAGCTGACGATCTGCGATGTGGCATAGCCGTCAAGCTGACCGAAGAAACTGATACCATCCATCGACTGGGTAAGAGCACGCTCCCCCACACGATAGACTTCCAGATCAATAGTTTTGACATTGATGCTGACAACAGGAATACCGCGGCGCATGGTGCTTGGCAGCACAAAAGCATCGCCGTTGAACCGTACTGTCGGTGCACGGTCACGCACATAGATATTAAGCGCAACCGGTGTTTCAATCATTTCACCAATCGCAGCAGGCAGACCGGAGCGGATACCGATGCGGTAATTTTTACCGTGCTGCAAACCTTCAATACAGATTTGCTTTTCTTTAGCTTCCAGACCTTTCGGGCTTGCATCATCAACAGTCACGAAAGAAGCGTAATCAATGCCGCTTTTCATCAGCGTTTCTGAAAGCTGGATACAAACACGCGGATTGGCGCTGTCGCTGTCCACCGTATGATCGACCACGCGGAAACCTTTACGCATACGCAGGTCTTCATAAGCGGCACTGACCGCAGCCGAATTTTGCAGCGCAAGGCTGGCTTTATAGCTGTCGATAGCAGGGCGGAAATTATCGCGCAATTCCAGCGCCTTGGCCAGATTGCTCAAAGCTTCAGCACGGTCGGAAACCGTACGGCTGAGCTGATAGGCAATAATAGCCGAAGATGTGGCAGCGCGTTTGATCTGCCAATTGGCATCATTGCTTTGTGCAGAACCAAGCGTCGCGCGGCTCAATCCCATCCAGACAGCACTGTTTTCTTTTGCAGCAGGCACAATGCTTGCAAAATCAATCACTGATGAAGAAACACTGCCGGATTCGTAATTTCTTTGGGCAGCGCGCAGCAATTTGCTGACATCACCGGCAGGTTTTTCACCGCTGTTCAGCTTATTGCGATAGGTGCGTGCCTCATCCAGAACACTGGCCGGAACAAAGGTAATCGGTGCAGGCGCAGGTAGTTCGGCTTCCGCAGCGGCAGCATCCAGCACTTTACCCGCTACAGCGCCTTCAAAAGCATTGAGCTGATTATAATCGGATTTCAGGAAGCACCATTTCGCCTTCACATTATAGGTGAAAGCACGGCATTCCTCATCTTTCAGACAAATATTCTCACACTGGTCAAGGCCGACATCCTTCACTGTGCGCAGATCAAAACCGGGATAATCACCGTTTTGCGTTGTTTCAATCGTCCTTGTTCCGTTTTGAGCAGTCTGTGCCGTAGTAGTTTGGGCCATAGAAGTTTGCACAGACAGTGAAAGCGCAGCAGACAATATCAGGCCTGCAAAGACAGTACGCATCGACATCGGGATTCTCCGGTCAATTAAATTTGATTCAGCCATGAAACTTGTCCGGAGACTCTTGTCAAGTCAGACGCGCAGTCAGGACAACAGAAGCAAAAGCATTTTACAGATCAGATATGACAATACATGCTGTATCACTAATTCAGTATCATAAATTTTGGATGACCATGACCGGTTTTTATTCTAAAGAGGAAACAAGTCTTTAAGACGTTTGAAGTGCCGGAGCATGTTGTATTTGATTGCAGCCACCGCAAGCGCTCTGGATTTTTTAGTTTATCGCATGTGCGCGGGCGTTAAATGACAGCATTTAACTGCGGCATGCTTAGTGCGGAATGCTTCTATGGAATTGAAGTGGCTCGAAGATTTTCTCTGCCTGTCACAATATTTAAATTTCTCCCGCGCGGCTAATGAGCGGCATGTTACTCAATCCGCGCTGTCACGCCGGATCAGGCAGCTTGAAGCCTGGGTCGGGGTACCGCTGATCGATCGTTCCACCTATCCTATTCGTCTGACCCTTGCCGGACAAAGTTTTCTGCTCCGAGCGCATGATGCGGTCGGTCTCCTCACTCATGCCAGAGATGAACTGAGCGCCCGCTATACGCCGATGATGGAAGTGCTGTCTTTTGCGACACTCAACACCCTGTCGCTCACCTTTTTTCCGGCGCTGATGGCACGGATTGAAAGCAACGGCGATAATTTCCGCACCCGTTTCTCCGATCCGCATCCCTCATTTCTCGGCAATGTCTCAACCCTTCTCAATGGTAATTGCGATTTTCTGCTGACCTATGCTCATCCCTTGGTCAGCCAGATGGAGGATCTGAGAAATTTTCCTTATTTGTCTCTCGGGCATGAAAAGGTAATACCTGTGTCAGCGGCGGATGCCGCCGGCGAACCTCTGCACCGGCTGGGCAACCACACATTGCCGACAGAATATCTGCGCTACCGCGACACAACATTTTTTGCACAGGTTCTCGATCCGCTTGTGGAGCGCCGCGGCCTCAATCTGAATATGGTCTATGAGAACGGCATGGCCGTCGGGCTGAAGGCCATGGCGGTTTCTGGTCAGGGCGTGGCATGGATTCCGCAAAGCCTGATGCCGGATGAATGGAAACGCGGCATTCTGGTGCGTGCAGGCGTTCAGGACTATGATCTGGATGTGGAAATCCGCGTCTATCGCTCACAGCGTTTTCGCACGGATTATGCCGAGCGTTTCTGGCGGCGTGCATCAGCACTCGCCGCCAAAGACATTAACTGGTGGCAGAACTGAATAAGAGTTTCAGTGCTTTGAGGTCTTTTGCATCATCCAGAGCCAAAAGCTCTTCATAAACAACGGCAGCATTATCCGATGCCCCGCAGCAGTCCATGAATTTACCGAGGCGGTCAGCATCGGTGAAAGGCTCCTGTAAGCCACCGACAGCATAGTTGCGCGATGCTGTCAGCACGCGCCCGTTATGCAATTTCACGGTCACAACATGCGGGAGTTTGTCCTGCGCAATCCGCTCTTCATCCGCACTGTAGCTCAGCATTGTCACACGGTTCAGCAAGGCATCCCTTGCATAGTGCTGCACAGCTTGCGGCGTAAAATCAGCAAGACTTAAATGTCTCTGCCGCAATGCTCTCGCCACGCAATATTGCATCGAAAAGCGTGCCTGCATTTCATCGACCGGCTGCGGATAGGTCAGATTACGGTAATTGGCGATGCCAACCAATGCCTCGACACTTTCCACATCCTCTGCCGTGAAACTGTGCTCACGCATCAGATCCAGCAACCCGTCCACAATCAGATGGGTTGAACCACAACACGGATGTTTCTTCGGCATCACCCCAGCGGTCTCAATAATATGCTCTGCGCCAGCGATGATCGCTTCCGCTTTCCAGCCACGGCGCTGATCTCCGGCAAACAGGCTATGAAAACCCTGTGCACCTTCCAGAATATCAGGCCGTGCCTGCATCCCCGCTTTGGCCAGCAATGCGGCCTCCACCGCATTGCGTGCCGCCATACCCGCATGGAATGGTTTAATCAGCGTGCCGAATTGGCCTTTGGTGCCGGAAGCATAGCTCACCGCAATGGTGATTGCCCGTGCTGTTGCCTCTTCATCCAGCCCGAGCAGATGCGCAACCGCAAGCGCTGTTCCAATACTGCCGATAGTCGAGGTGCCATGCCATCCGGCGGTATAGTGCGCTTGCCCGACGCCATCGCCGATCAGTGCCTGCGCCTGAAGGCCTGCCAGATAGGCGTCGATCAGTTGTGCGCCGGATGTTTTGTCAAAATCCGCAACAGCCAGCAAAGCCGGAACGATAACCGCTGAAGCATGGCTCATGCCGGGCAGAAAATTATCATCATAATCCAGCGCATGAGCGGCAGTACCATTCACCAGCGCCGCCACAATCGGGCTTGATGTTTTGCCGTTCACCAGCAACGCTTCTCCCGCACTGCCGGTCTGGGCAAAAGCTTCAAACACTGTATTGGTGCTTGCATCTTCACGCCCCGCAACCATACAGGCCAGCGTGTCGATAATCGCATCGCGCGCCAGCAAACGCGCCTTTGCACTGGTGACCGGCTTTGCACAAACCTGCGCAATCGCTCCGGCAACCGTCATTTCCTCCTCCCGCATTTCCCTCACCCCTGAAATGCGTCGAAGATCAGTTTCAACAAGCGACCGAATTTGTGCCGGTTAAGCTGGCGACCGGTAATGTCGGTATCCACCCGATGCACAATCACCATGTCCAGTGCCGGAATGGTAATACAGAAATGTCCGCCTGCGCCAAAACCGGCATAGCTGCCTTTAGGGGTTACAACACCGGGGAAGAACACACCGTCCCGCTCCAGCCACCACATATAGCCATAAGCGCCGCGCGCACCGGCATCGGAATAAGGCATCACGCATTCCTGCGCCCAGCCTTTTGGCAGCACATCTTCACCATTCCAGCGGCCATGACGTAAGTATAGCTGGCTGAAACGCGCCAGATCGCGGGTCGACAGACGGAACGGATAGGCCGCATGACGGCTCTCGGTGAAACGGTCATGCCAGCCATCCGGCTTATCACCACTGAGCGAAAAGTCTTCGAACTGCAGCGGTTTGGCAATGCGCTCATCAAAAGCCTGATGCACGGTCTTACCGGTCAGCTGTTCAAAGATTGTACCCAGCGCATTGAAATCCCAGTTATTATAGCACCAGAAGGTGCCCGGTGCATGGGAGTGGCGCTTCTCCTTAATCATGCGCATCCACGGTGTTTCGTAGCCCGCTGCATGATAAATACCGGAACGTGCGGTCAGCAGGTCATAGACAGTTGCCTGTTTTTCAACTTCGCTCAAACCGTCATTGTCGTCGATGCCGAGTTGTTCAAGCGTCAGGCTCAGATCAATTGTGCCATCCGCCACATCCTGTCCCATCAAGGCAGCGAGAATGCTTTTGCGGATCGAATGACAGAGATATTTATGGGTAACATCACCATAGGTGTAGATGATCTTGCCGCTCTGCACGATCATCAGTGCATCGGTCTCTTGGCTCTCAGCACAGGCTTCAACCGCCTGCAGACCCGCTTCAGACCAACCGGACTGGGCAGGATTTTGCACCCGCTCCCACTCAGCCGCCGGATTGGCCGCATGCTGATAACTCATGATTATATTCCCCAGTTTAATTATGCGCCACGGCCTCAACACTGGCCTGCAAAAATTCCTGCGTATAAGGCGCACTGGCACGGGACTGGCGCAGATCATCTGCCGTCAGTTCCTCCAGAATAATGCCTTTATGCATCACGCCGACGCGCTCGCAGATATGCGCAACCACCGCCAGATCATGGCTGACCATCAGATAAGTCAGACCGCGTTCTCGGCGCAGGGTCTTGAGCAGGTTAAGAATTTCCGCCTGAACAGAAACGTCCAGCGCCGAGGTCGGCTCGTCCAGCAACAGCACTTCCGGCTCGATAATCAGTGCACGGGCAATTGCCACACGCTGACGCTGACCGCCCGATAATTCATGCGGATAGCGATACATGAAACTCGGCCCCAGACCGACAGCTGTCAGCACATCGCGGATACGTTCTTCCTTACGATCCATACCGTGAATGGTCAGAGATTCCGCCAGAACTTTATGCACCATCTTGCGCGGATGCAGCGAGGCATAAGGGTCCTGAAACACCATCTGCACGCGGCGGAAGAACGATTTGTCCCGCTCACCGGACAGCAATGTACCGTCAAAACTGAAATTGCCGGTATAATGCGGGATCAGGCCAGCCAATGCACGCAGGATCGTCGACTTACCGCAACCGGATTCCCCGATCAGACCATAGGCCTCACCACGGGCAATATGAAAACGGGCTTTCTTGACCACTGTCGAGCGCTTGCGCCCCTTGCCGAAGCTGACAGACAGGTCGGACACATCAACCAGCGGCTTAGTCTTTTCATTCATAATATCCGCCATTATTTCTGACCTCCGCTAAGGGTCGCGCCTGACAGCCAGCTCGGATCGCGCTCCGGCACTTGCAGCATATCCACCGGATGGTCGAGACGCGGCAGGCTGGCAAGCAGAGCCTGCGTATAAGGATGCTGTGCTTTGTGCAGTTCTTTGGCAGGCAGATCTTCCATAATACGACCGGCATACATTACCAGCACGCGGTCACAGAAATCCGCCACCAGATTGAGGTCGTGGCTGATAAACATCAGCCCTGTGCCGGAACGGCTTACCAGCTCATCCAGCACGGTCAGCACCTGACGGCGCACCGTGACGTCCAGCGCCGAGGTCGGTTCATCGGCAATAATCATATCCGGTTCAGGGATCAGCATCATTGCGATCATCACGCGCTGCCCCATACCGCCGGAAATCTCATGCGGGAACAGGTTCATCACCCGCTCCGCATCGCGGATATGCACGGCTTCCAGCATGTTCAGTGTACGCTGACGGGCTTCCTGCTTATTCACCCGATGATGCAGTCGGTAGGCTTCCATAATCTGGTCGCCGATACGGATCAGCGGATTGAGCGAATATTTCGGATCCTGCAAAATCATCGAGATTTTATTGCCGCGTACCGAGCGCATCTGGCGCTCGCTGGCACCCAGCAAGTCAACATCACCGAATTGCAATTTCTTGGCTTTAATCTGTGCTGCTTTCGGAGTCAGTTTGAGGATCGAACGGCCGGTCATGGATTTACCCGAACCGCTCTCCCCTACGATACCGACTTTCTCGCGCCCGATGGAAAAGCTGATGCCACGCACCACATCGATTGAGCGGTCAACACCCGGAAAAGACACCCACAGATCTTCAACTTCTAACAGAGGTTTGGTCATTTGATTTATCCGTTCCTCTTATCCGTTACGCGGGTCAAGCACATCGCGCAGACCGTCACCAAACAGGTTAAAGGCAAGGCTGGCGAGCAGAATGGCACAACCGGGCATGGCTGCGAGCCACCACGAGGTCATCATGAATTCACGGCCGCTGGAGAGCATCGCACCCCATTCAGGGCTTGGCGGCTGCGCACCGAGACCGAGGAAGCCAAGGCCTGCGGCTGTAAGAATGATTGATGACATATTCAGTGTGATACGGATCACCACTGACGGGATACACATCGGCACAACGTGATGCCAGATCACGCGCATGGTGGAGGCACCCTGCAAGCGGATTGCTGCCACATAGTCGGACGAGCGGATGGTCAGGGTTTCCGCACGCGCCAAACGGGCAATCGGCGGCCATGCAGCCAGCGAGATCGCAATCACTGCATTTTCAATGCCGGGCCCGAGCGCCGCAGCAAATGACAGCGCCAGAACAAGGCTTGGAAAAGCGAGGAAAATATCAACAATACGCATCAGCGCCGTATCAACCCAGCCGCCCATATAACCGGCAGTGGTGCCGACAATCAGGCCAATTGGTGCAGCGATAATTGCCGTCAGCGTCACGATATAAAGCGTGATGCGCGAACCATAGACCAGACGGCTGAAAATATCGCGACCCAGTTCATCGGTGCCGAAATAATGCGCCCATGATGGCGGCTGCAGGCGATTGGCCAGATTATTCGCACCGATATCATAAGGCGCGATATAAGGCGCAAAGATCGCCACAGCCACCAGCAGCAGAATGACAAACAAGCCGAAAACTGCGGATGTATTGGTCAGAAGCTTCAGCCAAGAGCGGCGCAATTGCTGCACATTGGCCTGAAGGGCGGAAGAAGGCACCGGCGCACGCAGCCATTCACGGAATGACGAAGTGTTAGGTGCGGAATTGGAAGTATCAGTCATAAGAGCACCTATCGTGTACGCGGATCAAAGACGCGGTAAAGCAGATCACTGATCAGATTGATGACAACGAAGAGAATACCCACGATCAGCGTACAGCCGACCACAGCATTCATATCACCGGCCATCAGAGCATTGGTGAGATAACGGCCAAAACCCGGCCATGCGAACACGGTTTCTGTCAGCACGGCACCTTCGAGCAGGAACGCATAGGACAGCGCCACAACCGTCACCACCTGCACGGCGACATTGCGGAATGCATGTCCCCAGACGGTGCGCGACCATGACAGGCCTTTCACGCGGGCGGTGATGATATATTCCTGATTGAGCTGCTCGATCATAAAGCCACGGGTCATACGGCTGATATAGGCCATGGAGCCGAAAGCCAGAATGAGCGCAGGCATGATGATATGGCTGAAGGCATTGCCGAATGCTTCCCACTGTCCCTGCATCGCACTATCGAGCAACAGGAAACCGGTTGTCGGCTCGACTGAAAACTCATGAATGAAATCAATGCGTCCCGGACCACCGATCCAGCCGAGACCGGCATAAAACACCAGCAGAGCCATCAGACCGAGCCAGAAATTCGGCGTGGAGTAGCCAAGCAGGCTGAGCATACGCACCAGATGATCCAGCGGCGAATTACGATACATTGCCGAGAACACGCCGAGCGGAATACCAAAGCCGGTACCGATAACGATGGCAACGGTTGCCAGCTCGATCGTCGCAGGGAATACGCGACCAATATCTTCCAGCACCGGTCTGCCGGAGGTCAGCGCATTGCCAAAATCAAACATCACGGCATTTTTAATATAAAGACCATATTGCACGATCAACGGCTGATCGAGACCAAGCTTGCGATACATCGTATCATAGGCTTCCTGAGAGATATTATCTCCCAGCATCGCGATCACCGGATCAAGCGGCAAAAGACGGCTGATGAAAAAAGTCAGCGTGACCAGACCAAGCAGCGTAATCGCCACGGAAATGATCAAGCGAGCGGCGGCGGCGAGAAAGAGAAGAACGGGATGAGGTTCATGATAGACCTCATTGTCAAACTCCGTATCTTGCAAAGTTTCGGGCGTCGTCATGGCAATGTTTCCGTCAATATCGGGAAAAGGAGAATTTGCAGCACACGGCTTTCAGCACCGCAAAGGTGCCGGTAAAATAAAGAGAATGTGCTGCAAACCTGACTGAATGCCGGAATATCAATTCCGGAAATTACCTGCCGCCGTAATGCAAGCGGCAGGTCTTTCGCGGTCAGTTATTTAGCGGCTGTATCATAATAGGTGCGGAAACCGTTCCACTCCCAATTCGTGATACCCTTGTTAATACCGGCAACATTATAGATCTGGAACATATAGGCCTGCGGGCCTTTTTCCATCATCTCTTTCTGCAGGGCATGATAAAGTTCGACACGTTTGGCTTCATCTTTTTCAAACAGGGCAGCATCGACTTGCTTGTTCACGGCCTCATCAAAATAGCTCGCGCGCCAGCTCGGATACATGGTCTGCTTGGCTTCCATGCGGTTATCTGGATTGAAAATCTGGCGTGAAGCATTGCCATGCGCATCCGGCACGCCGGTCGCCCAGCCCATCAGCGAGGTCTGGAATTCACGGCCACGAATACGGCTGAACAGCTGGGCATTGGCCATGCGTTCGATCTTGATTTTCACACCGGCTTTAGCCGCGGCATCCTGAATACTCTGGGCAATCGGCGCTGCATAAGGAGCGGTACCGATAAACATGGTGGTTTCAAAACCATTCGGATGACCGGCTTCAGCCAGAAGTGCTTTGGCTTTTTCCACATCCAGTGTGAATGGCTGGCCTTCTTTTTCATCCAGCGCACCGAAAGCACCAAGCTGCACAAAGCTTGCACGCGGCACGCCGACATTGTGCATCACAGTCTTTGCCAGACCATCATAATCAATGAGATAGCGCATAGCGAGACGCACTTTTTCATTGTTGAAAATCGGATCGGCATTGTTGAAGTTCCAATAGAACAAGGTCGGTTTCAAAGCGCGTGAAACGGCAACCTTATCCTGTGCTTCCAGATCTTTCAGATCTTCCGGTGTCAGATCACGAGCAATATCAATATCGCCTTTTTCCAGCAGCAGGCGCTGGGTACCGGCTTCCGACACGTGGCGGATCAGAACCTGTTTCAGCTTCGGTGCTTCACCCCAGTAATTATCACTTGCCTGCAGCAGCACAACTTCTGCAGGGTTCCAGCGCATCAGCTTATAAGGGCCTACACATTCTGTGCGGGTGGCCAGATATTTATTGCCCATATCACCTTCGACCTGATTGGCCGTCAGCACTTTTTGATTGAGCAGAATTGAAACGCGGTTTGCAGCAATGGCTGACAGGATGAGATTGACCGGATATGGCTTATCAAGTTTGAAGACGAGCGTCTGATCATCCGGCGCTGTAATCGTAGTATCAACATTGTCCTTGACGAAACCATATTCCGTCAGTGTTGCAGCATTACCAAAACCGAGTTTAACAACGCGCTGCATTGACCATGCCAGATCACCGGCAGTTGCCTTGTCACCATTGTCAAATTTCAGGTCATCGCGCAGATGGAAAGTGATCTGCAAACCGTCTTCCGATACGTCCCAGCTTTTCGCCATGCGCGGCAGAATTTTGGTTTCATCTTTCGGGTCAAAATCAACCAGCGGATCGCAGGTATTTTGAATAATTTCATTGCTCACCACTTCGCCGATCTGTGCCGGATCGAACGTGCTGATCGCATCAATATTCCATGCCATCACCAGCGCATTTGGCGGTGATGCAGCTTCTGATGCAAATGTTGCACCAGCGAGAGCAGCAGTACCGGCAATCATTGCCAAAGCGGAACTGCGGTTCAAAAACTTATTGGTCTTCATCTTTATCCCCTGTTTATGATTTTTCAGTCTTGATAAAGGGCATGGCGGCAATGCACCGCCATGCCAATTCATTTATTCCGCCAATTATTCAGCAGGTCGCGGTTGCAGCGGCGGGTTCACCTCCGGCGGGATCGGGCAGGTATAAGGTGTTTTCGCCATACGTGCCTGATGATCGGCCTTGGCAGCATTAAGAATGCTCTCATCCTGCATCACATCCAGCGCGGTTCCGGCCATAACTTTAGCCGCATAGACCATGCCTTTATGTGCGGCTGGCATTTTGCCCTGCGCAGTGATCTGCCATGAGTGACCAGGTGAGCCGATCGCATGGGTGGCAACGCGTGCCTGCACGGTCGGCACTGCCCAGCTGACATCGCCAAGATCGGTAGAACCGATCATCGGCACGCCGGTCTGTTCGCGCGGCAGCACGTAATCGCAAAGCGGTGCATTTTCAGCGAAAGGCTGACCAACACGCAGGTAATCGGTTTCGATATCTTCCGCCGACAGAGTTGTCTGAATTTTTGCGGCAAAAGCACGGTCAGCATCATCAAACGGCACGCCACCGAGGCGCTCCATATTGGAATGCATTGCGATTTCCAGCGGCGTATTGCCGAGCAGGTTAGACACCGCACTCATGATCGAAATATCGACTGTGGTTTCAGTCATCATTGCAGCGCCCTGCGCCACTTTTTTCACACGCTCATTGAGCGAGAACATGCCCGGCAGATCGGTTGCGCGGATTGCATAACGGACTTTGGCTTTTGCCTGCACCACGTTCGGCGCAATACCACCGGCATTGAGATAGGCATAATGCAGACGGCAATCCGCCGGAATATGCTCGCGCAGATAATTACAGCCAACGCTCATCAGCTCAACCGCATCGAGAGCAGAACGGCCGAGATGCGGTGCAGCAGCAGCGTGCGATGCACGGCCGGTAAATTCAAAATCCATACGGGTATTGGCGAGCGACTGCGCATCATCCACTTGCGTGAACGAAGCCGGATGCCATGAAATGGCAATATCCACGTCATCAAAAGCACCGGCGCGCACCATGAAAGCCTTGGCAGCACCGCCCTCTTCCGCAGGGCAACCGTAATAACGCACGCGGCCTTTTTTACCGTTCTGCTCCAGCCAGTCTTTCACAGCCGTTGCTGCGAGAAGTGCTGCAGAACCCAGCATATTATGACCGCAGCCATGGCCGTGTCCTGTGCCCGGAATCGGACGCGGCTCAGCAATACCGGCTTCTTGGCTTAGGCCCGGCAATGCATCATATTCACCGAGGATCGCGATAACAGGCCCGCCTTCACCGGCCTCACCGATCACGGCAGTCGGAATACCGGCCACATTTTCCGTGATTTTAAAACCCTGATCGCGCAGCATCTGAGTATGCTCGGCGCAGGATTTATATTCCGTATAGGCAATTTCCGGCATACCCCAGACGCGGTCGCTAAGTTCCTCGAACTCACGCTTTTTCGCATCAACCAGATCCCAG
>NZ_ANNO01000502.1:0-3031 GCF_000409565.1 Pseudochrobactrum sp. AO18b | reverse complement strand
CCCCCCCCCTGACCCCGTGTTGTCTTTACAGGTTTTCGTCGATGAAACGTCCCAGCGCATCAAACACTGTGTGGCGGTTTTCAATGCGTGCAAAACCATGGCCTTCATGCGCAATACGCAGAATTTCCACCGGCTTGCCCAAGCCGCGCAGGCAGGAATAAACCATCTCACTTTCGCAAGGCGTTACGCGCGGATCTTCCAGCCCGTGCACCACCATCAGCGGTGCTTGTACTGCTGCCATTTTATGAATTGGCGAGAAGCGCTCCAGCGCATCTTTCATCGTCGCCACATCACCATATTCCACTTCGCGCAGAACTTTGCGCCACGGGCCGGTGGTCTCCATCAGGGTCAGGAAATTGGCGATGCCGTAATATTCTACGCCGAGTTTCCACAAATCCGGATATTCGGTAAGTGCAGCCAACACCATGAAACCGCCATAAGAACGACCGAACACGCCGATACGGCTGTCATCAACATCCGCACGATTGCCGACAGCCAGACGCACGGCTTTGAGATCAGCCACGCTGTCCATGCGCAATTCGCGGTCATCAAGATGCTGATAAGGGCGGCCATAACCGGTACTGCCGCGAATATTCGGCGCAATCACCATGATGCCGCGTGCCAGCATATATTGAATATCGGCGCGGAAATCCGGCTTCCACTGGGCTTCAGGGCCACCGTGAACAATAATCATCACCGGATAGCCGCTTGCAGGCGCAGCAACAGTTGGCTGATAGACGAAGTAAGGAACATCCAGTCCGTCAAAGCTCGCAACACTGGTCACAGTCGGTTCAATAAAGTCCGGCAGAGCGGTTTTTGCCTTTGGTGCATCGGTCAGACGGCTATAGGTGCCTGTAGCCACCTCACAGCGCCAGATATCACCGGAGGTTGCCGCACCTTCCGCAGGCATCACCAGCGCCACACCATCCTGCGTCCATGCCACAGACGCAATCACGCATGGCATCGGCGTCGGCAGAGATTTCTGCACTTTGCCCTGACGATCAATGATAACGATCTCGCTCCAGCCCTGACGGTTCAGCACCAGCGCCACGCTCTGCTGATCCGGCGCAATGGCCAGCGCTTCCACATCCTGTTTTTCAAAACCGGCAATTTCAACAAGTTCATTGCTGTCATGGGCTTTGAACATCACACTGGAATAAGCACGTCCCTGATCGGAAATCAGCAGAATACCGGAATCATCCTTGAGGAATTTTGCAGCCTGATAGGAAGCGCGTCCCTGATGCGGCAGCATATCTTCATAAGCACCAGTTGCCAGATCGAGACGGCAGAAATTCTGATCCGTCATGGCGCGGGTACAGTCATTGACCAGCAGTGCTGCACCATCCGGTGTGAAAGCTGCCGGAGTGCGCCAGCCGGTGCCCTGATAAACACATTTGGCTTCACCTGTCGCAACCGTCATCACATAGAGATCCATGTGGGTGCGGTCACGATAATTGGCGGAATAGGCAATCTGCGTGCCGTCCGGTGACCAGCAGCCCCAGCCATGTACCACAGTTGCGTCAGTGGTCAGCTTACGCGGCTCACCTTCCGCATTTTCAATCAGCCAGAACTGATGACGCTCATCACCACCCCAGTCGGTACTGATCAGCAGGTCACGGCTTTTTGGATTGAAAGACAGTGTGCCGACAGGTTCCGGCAGATTGGTCAGCTGCTTCGCTTCGCCACCGGCCAGCCGCTTGATCCAGACCTGTGCGGTGCCGCTTGCATCGCTCAAAAATGCCAGCAATTCGCCATCAGGTGAGATGGCCGGTTTTACGGCTTTGCGGATCTCCGTATAGGAGGACATCGCAACGGCGGAAGGATCGGATTTCAGTGTATCAAACATGAAGCTGCCCGTTATTTTAAAAGAAAATTATGCGTGAACCGGTGCTTTGACGGCCTTAGCCAGACGCTCGGAAGCATCGGCAAGAGCGCCAGCCATAGGGCCGGTTGTCGACTGATGATTAGACAGAGTAACAATGGTGAAATTGGCTTCCGGCCATGCGGTTTTCAGCTTCCATGCTGTCACCATCGGGGTCACGGTATCATAACGCCCCTGCACAATTTCTGCAGGCAGATGGCGGATACGGTCGAGATTATCCAGCAGTGCATTGGCAGGCATGAAGGCACCGTTCATGCAATAATGCGTGAAAATGCGCGAAACAGCTAAAGCCGCATCACTCTGCAACAAGGTCGAGACGTGCTCGGCGCTTGGTTCCAAAGTCTGAGTGCGCGCAGAGAAACCGCGCAGGCTCTGTGCCGCTGCATGTTCTACCGCCGGATCACCACAGGTCAGACGCTTGTAATAGGCGCTCAAGAGATCGCCGCGCTCATCTTCAGGCACAAATTCTGCAAACTCCTGCCAGTAATCAGGAAAAATCGTTCTGGAACCGTGGAACCACCAGTCACTGTCTTCGCGATCACCAAGGAAAATCCCGTGAATACGGAAACCAAGACAGCGCTCCGGATGGGCCTGACCATAGGCCAGTGACAGGCAAGAGCCCCACGAACCGCCGGCAACCAACCAGCGCTCAATGCCAAAATGCTCGCGAATGCGTTCAATATCTTCAATCAGATGCTGCGTGGTATTTTCGCGCAATTCTGCAACAGGGGTCGATTGTCCGGCACCGCGCTGATCAAGTGTAATCACGCGATAGGTATCAAGATCAAAGCTGGCAATCTGCTTGGCCGATACACCGGCGCCCGGCCCGCCATGCAAAAACACAGCCGGAATGCCATCCGGATTGCCGTAATCATAAACCGCAATTTCATGGATATCGCTGACTTTCAGACGAAAGCTGTCACGCGCCTGACGCAATTCTGCCACGGCCCATCCTCCTGCTGCTGTTTATTGAAACAGCACTCCGTTCACCACTCTTGCGTCTGAATTGATTTGCCTCTTTGCGGCATTTATTTTTTAATTTCAGACGTGAAATTTATAGGCAGTGAACAGCTTTCAAGGCCAATGCAATTTCCGACTACCTATACCAAAACGGAATAGTTTTGTTCAACATTGCATAAAATTCCTCAA
>NZ_ANNO01000501.1:0-6765 GCF_000409565.1 Pseudochrobactrum sp. AO18b | reverse complement strand
CTCTTTTCGGCAGCTATTCATTCGAAGAAAGCTATTGAAATTTATGGGGAAATAAAAAACTCCGGCATTGCTGCCGGAGTTTTCAATCAACCTGAAGTCTCAGATTTAACGGAACAGGATCAGAGATTTTTCAAAGGTTGTCCACACACCCCAGAGTATCGGGATACCCACAGCAGCCCATGCAAGAGCAGCTTTGGCATCCAGCCCGCCTGTGCCGATGCCGAAGGAACCGCTCGGCCCTGTCGCTTCCGCTTTTGTGGCTGCTTGCAGTTTGGCAACTTCCGCATCCGACATGAACCATTTATCGCCCAACGGTTTGATGAAGAAATTTGCAATCAGACCAAGCGCCAGCATACCGGCCAGAATATACATCGTATAATCATAGACCTGCGCACGCGGCACACCGGCAGCAATCTGGAACTCACGAATATAATTCACCACAACCGGCCCGACGATACCCGCCGTTGCCCATGCAGTCAGCAAACGTCCGTGGATTGCCCCCACAAATTGCGTACCAAAAATATCCGCCAGATAAGCAGGCACAGTCGCAAAACCACCGCCATACATCGACAGGATGATACAGACCATCACCACAAACAGCGTGACCGAGCCCATATGCGCGGCTGTCGGCAGCAGTGTATAAAGTGCAATGCCAAGAGCGAAGAAGGTGAAGTAAGTGGCCTTACGGCCAAGGCGGTCAGACAGGGAGGCCCAGAAAAAACGGCCGCCAATATTAAACAGCGAAATCAGACCGGTAAAACCGGCAGCAATCGCAGCAATTGCAGCCTTTTGCTCGGTGCTCAGTTCGGTAAATGTCAGTCCTGCCTCACCGATCAATTTGCCGCCGAAAATTTCCTGCAACATTGGTGAAGCCATGCCGATCACGCCAATACCGGCAGAGACGTTCAGGCACAGCACTGCCCAAATCAGCCAGAATTGCGGGGTCTTGTGCGCATCACGCAAATGGACGTGACGAGTGGTGATCATAGCTTTTTTGGTCTGCGGTGCGACCCAGCCTTCCGGCTTCCAGCCCGCAGGCGGAATACGGTAGCCAAAGGCGCCGCCCATCATGAATACGAAATAGCCTGCTGCCATCACCAGAAATGTCTGCCAGACACCAATGGAATCCGGTGTTTTGAAATGTTCCATCAACAAATCAGCCAGCGGCGCACCGATCATGGCACCGCCGCCAAAACCCATAATCGCCATACCGGTCGCCATACCGCGGCGATCAGGGAACCATTTAATCAATGTGGAAACCGGTGAAATATAACCAAGGCCAAGACCGATACCGCCAATGAAACCGGCACCAACCCACATCAGCCATAATTGGTGGGTCATCACGCCGAAAGCGGCAATCACCATACCGCCGCACCAGCATAGCGCGGAAACAAAACCGGCTTTGCGCGGGCCTACCCGCTCCAGCCAGCCGCCCCAGATCGCAGCAGAACAGCCAAGCAGCACAAAGAACAGCGTATAAATCCAGCCGAGATCAGCCACGCGCCAATCACAACTGGTGGTAAAGAGTGCGGTCAGCAGGCTCATATCCGCACAGGCAGCCGCAGTTTCACCACCCAAAGCACGGCTCAGCGGCAGCCAGAACACACTGAAACCATAGGCCATGCCGATACATAAATGGATTGCTAGCGCCGCCGGCGGCACCAGCCAGCGGTTAAATCCGGGTTTCGCGATAATCCGCTCGCGGTCGAGTATCCCCGGCCCGCTCAAACCTCCCAGGGTTTGATCTGTTGCACTCATGTCAAAATCCTCCCTTCTGCGAACGCGCCGCAGCCTGCCCATCTCCCGTGAGCATCCCTTAATTGTCAGAATGAAATTATTTAAATGCTGAATCATTTCAGCCGGATACTGGACTGTATCCGGCTGAAATTGCGTATTATGAGACCGGACGTTTAATCAGTGGCGCGGCCTCAAGCACCAGAGGATGCAGCCCCTCTCCGCCTGCATCAATCAGATTAAATAATTGCGTACGCATGCGTGGTTCCCAAAACATGTTGATATGTTTGGCGACACCCGCCGCCTGATCAATCTGCGTCTGCGAACTGAAAAATGTGGCAATCTGTGATGCCATCATCGGAATGCGGCTGTGATAAGTATGTTCACTCATAGCTTAGCTCACCGTATCCAAAGCTGTTTCAATATGGCGGCTGGCATCGGAATGTTCGCGATATTCCTGCTGCCATTGTGTCGGGCCGTTGGATGCGCTGATCTGCACCGCAGTCACCTTATATTCCGGACAGTTGGTCGCCCAGTCCGAGAAATCGGTGGTCACCACATTGGCCTGTGTGGTCGGATGGTGGAAGGTCGTATAGACCACACCCGGTGTCACGCGGTCTGTGACCAGCGCCCGCAAAGTGGTTTCACCGGAGCGGCTGGCGATCTTCACCCAGTCGCCATCACGCAAACCACGCACTTCCGCATCATGCGGATGGATTTCCAGACGGTCTTCCGCATGCCATGCCACATTTTCGGTACGGCGGGTCTGTGCACCCACATTATATTGCGAGAGAATACGCCCTGTGGTGAGCAGCAGCGGGAAGCGCGGGCCCGAACGCTCATCGGTTGCCACATATTCCGTGCGCATGAATTTGCCTTTGCCGCGCACGAAATGGTCAATATGCATCACCGGCGTGCCGAGCGGTGCTTTGGCATTACATGGCCACTGCACGGAACCTTCACGTTCCAGCAATTCATAGGACACATTGGCAAATGTCGGTGTGGTCATGGCGATTTCGTCCATGATCTGCGACGGATGCGTATAGTTCCAGTTCAGCCCCATTGCACGGGCCAGATTCTGCGTCACTTCCCAGTCGGCATAACCATTGGTTGGTGTCATCACCTTGCGCACGCGGTTGATACGGCGTTCCGCATTGGTGAATGTGCCGTCCTTTTCGAGGAAGGTCGAACCCGGCAGGAAAACATGGGCGAAATTGGCGGTTTCATTGAGGAACAGATCCTGCACCACCACACATTCCATAGCCTCCAGTCCGGCAGCAACATGGCGGGTATCCGGATCGGACTGAAGAATGTCCTCACCCTGAATATAGATGCCCTTGAAAGTGCCTTCTACCGCCGCATCCAGCATATTCGGAATACGCAGACCCGGCTCATCCTGCAGGATTACACCCCAGATATTTTCATAAATCTCACGGGTTGCAGGATCAGAGATATGACGATAGCCCGGCAATTCATGCGGGAATGAGCCCATATCGCAAGAGCCCTGAACGTTGTTCTGACCGCGCAGCGGGTTCACACCCACGCCCTTGCGGCCGATATTACCAGTAACCATCGCGAGATTGGCAATCGCCATCACCGTGGTGGAACCCTGACTATGCTCGGTTACACCAAGACCATAATAGATTGCACCATTGCCACCGGTTGCAAACAGACGGGCTGCGCCGCGTACTTCTTGCGCCGGAACACCGGTCAGCAGTTCCACAGCCTCAGGGCTGTATTGCGGCTGGGAGACAAATTCCACCCAATCGCGGAACTCTTCATTCTCGCAACGCTCACGAATGAAAGCATCATCCTGCAGACCTTCGGTTACAATCACATGCGCCAGCGCCGTCATGATTGCCACATTCGTGCCCGGACGCAGTGCCAGATGATGTGCCGCCTCAATATGCGGCGAACGCACCAGATCAATACGACGCGGATCAATCACGATCAGCTTGGCACCCTGACGCAAACGCTTACGCAGACGTGAGCCGAATACCGGATGACCGTCGGTCGGATTGGCACCGATCACCATCACCACATCAGTATGTTCAACACTGTCGAAATCCTGCGTACCTGCAGAGGTACCGAAAGTCTGGTTCAGACCATAGCCGGTCGGCGAGTGACAAACACGCGCACAGGTATCAACATTGTTATTGCCGAAACCGGCACGGATCAGTTTCTGTACAAGGAAGGTTTCTTCATTGGTACAGCGCGATGAGGTAATACCGCCGATGGAGTTGCGCCCGTACTGGGTCTGCAAGCGTTTAAATTCGCTCGCCACACGGCCATAGGCTTCTTCCCATGACACTTCGCGCCAAGGATCGGTGATCTTCTCACGGATCATCGGTTTGAGAATACGATCTTTGTGATGGGCGTAACCGTAAGCAAAGCGGCCTTTAACGCAGGAGTGACCGCGGTTGGCCTTACCGTCTTTATACGGAACCATGCGCACCAGTTCTTCACCGCGCATTTCCGCTTTGAAGGAGCAACCGACACCGCAATAAGCACAGGTCGTGACTTTGGAATGTTCAGGCTGACCGATTTCGATCACCGATTTTTCTGTCAGCGTCGCAGTCGGACAAGCCTGTACACAGGCACCGCAAGACACGCATTCCGAGCCTAAGAAGCTCTCATGCATCCCCGGTGAGACGCGGGAGTTAAAACCGCGTCCCTCAATGGTCAGCGCGAAAGTGCCCTGCACTTCCTCACAGGCACGCACGCAGCGTGAGCAGACAATACATTTGGAAGGATCATAGGTGAAATACGGATTGCTCTCGTCTTTCGGCATCCATTTTGCATTCAGCGCACCGTCATTGCGGCCTTGTTTGAAAACATGGTTCGCGCCGTCCTGACCGTAGCGCACGTCACGCAGACCTACAGCACCGGCCATATCCTGCAATTCGCAGTCGCCATTGGCCGCGCAGGTCAGACAGTCCAGCGGATGATCGGAGATATAAAGCTCCATCACGCCTTTGCGCAAAGATTTCAGACGGCCGGTCTGGGTATGAACCACCTGCCCTTCCATCACCGGTGTGGTGCAGGAAGACGGCGTGCCGTTACGGCCTTCAATTTCTACGAGGCACAGACGGCAGGAACCAAATGCATCCACCATATCGGTGGCGCAAAGCTTCGGAATGGCAATACCGGCTTCCATCGAAGCACGCATGATCGAGGTGCCTTCCGGCACGGTCACCTGATTGCCGTCGATGGTCAGGGTCACCATTTTGTCCGAGCGTGAAACAGGTGTGCCGTAATCGATTTCTTTAATTAAGCTCATCTTCTGTCACTCCTATTCCGCTGCCTGCACGAAAGTCTGGCTTTCAGGGCGCGGACGAAAATCCTCTTCAAAATGCGTCAGGGCACTCATCACCGGATAAGGGGCAAAGCCGCCAAGCGCACAAAGGGAGCCGAATTTCATTGTCTGGCAAAGATCTGTCAGAATTTCGATCTGCGTATCGGGTTCTGAACCGGCTGCAATTCTGTCGATCACTTCAACACCGCGTGTCGAGCCGATGCGGCATGGGGTGCATTTCCCGCAGGATTCAATGGCACAGAATTCCATCGCAAAACGCGCCTGTTTCAGCATGTCTGCCCGATCATCAAAGATCACCAGACCGGCATGACCAATCAGACCGTCTTTGGCAGCAAAGGCTTCGTAATCAAACGGCGTATCAAACAACGTGCGCGGGAAATAAGCACCCAGTGGTCCGCCGACCTGCACCGCCTTAACCGGACGGCCGGTTGCGGTACCGCCGCCGATCTCATCGACAATCTCGCCCAGTGTCAGGCCGAAAGCGGTTTCAAACAACCCGCCATATTTAACATTACCGGCAATCTGCAACGGAATTGTACCACGGGAGCGCCCCATACCAAAATCACGGTAATAGGCAGCGCCCTTGTCCATAATCACCGGAACAGAGGCCAGTGAGATCACATTATTGATGACGGTCGGTTTGCCGAACAGGCCTTTATGGGCAGGCAATGGCGGCTTGGCACGCACCAGTCCGCGCTTACCTTCAAGACTTTCCAGCAGAGCGGTTTCTTCACCGCAGACATAAGCACCGGCACCGGTGCGCACTTCCATATCAAAGGCGAAACGCGAACCAAGCACTGATGCGCCGAGCACACCGGCTTTGCGGGCAATCTCGACGGCCTTTTCCATCATCGCAATCGCATGCGGATATTCGGAACGCGTATAGAGATAGCCTTTGGTCGCACCCACTGCGATACCGGCAATCGCCATACCCTCAATGAGAACGAAAGGATCACCTTCCATAATCATGCGGTCGGCAAAAGTACCGCTGTCACCCTCGTCAGCATTGCAGACAATATATTTACGCGCACCTTGCGCATCGTGAACGGTTTTCCACTTGATACCGGTCGGGAAACCGGCACCGCCACGGCCGCGCAAGCCGGAATCCGTGACCTGCGCCACAATATCCGCAGGCTGCATGGCAATCGCGTTTTGCAGCCCCTTAAGCCCGTCATGAGCGCGATAATCATCCAGCGACAAAGGATCGGTCAACCCGCAACGGGCGAAAGTCAGACGGGTTTGTTTTTTGAGAAACGGGATTTCTTCGGTCAGTCCCAGCGACAGTGCATGGCCTTTGCCCTCAAGCAACCCGCTGTCAAAGAGGGAAGCCACATCGGATACATCCACAGGACCATAGGCCATACGGCCTTTATCGGTCGCCACTTCCACCAGCGGCTCCAGCCAGACCATACCACGGGAGCCATTGCGTACGAGCTTGATATCCAGACCGCGCTTTACGGCTTCACCGGCAATGGCATACGCCACTTCATCGGCACCGAGTGCCAGAGCGGCAGCATCACAAGGCACATAAATCGTCACACTCATGCCCGTGCCTCCGCAATTAATCGTTCTGCCTTGCCTTCATTCAGGCGACCGATCAGCCGGTCATCCATTTGCGCCGCAGGCGCACAGGCACACAGACCAAGACAATAAACCGGCTCAAGCGTGATTTTACCGTCGCCGGTTGTTTCACCCCAGCCGATACCGAGCAGCTT
>NZ_ANNO01000500.1:0-4751 GCF_000409565.1 Pseudochrobactrum sp. AO18b | reverse complement strand
GCAGCTTTTGCCCGGCTTCTGCCACGCGGTCGCCGTCCATAGACTGGCAAGCCTCAGCGCGGCACAGCCGGATCACATGGCGACCGGTCGGCGATGCGCGAAAATCGTGATAAAAAGTCATAACGCCATGCACTTCCGCGCGCGACAGGTTCAGCGTCTCGGCAATCAGTGTCAGTGTTTCCGCCGGCACATAGCCGAATTCTTCCTGTATGGCGTGCAAGACAGGAAGCAGCGGGCCCTCAATGGCTTTATACTCATTGATAACATCTATCGTGCGCTCAGCGACATCAGACTTTTGAGATGACGTGCCTGCGCTTCTGGTAAAAACTGAATCCGAGCCTGACATTGACGTCAAAGCCTCCCGCAAATTTATATTTCTGTTCCCCATCTTAGAACAGATCAAAACTGCGCCCCTGATTCAATAGGGTAAAACCGTCATTCAATAGAAAAAATCTATCAAGTGAGCGGCATCATAATGCGCGACAATGCTCTTGCTTCATGCAGCAAAGCAGCAATCAGCGGCGTATGCGGTTCACGCTGCGCAGCAATCAGCCCGACACTATGGCTGGCCTGCGGCTCAACAATCGGAATAGAGCGGATCGGCTCGCTAAAGCCCAGAATCTGGGAAAGATTGAGCGGCATAATGCTCGCCCATTTGCCTGTACGGATGTGAGAAAACAGCACAATCATGGAATTGGATTCCAATGTTGGCTGCACGGTTACTCCCGCCTGCGCCAGATGCTGATTGATAATCCGGCGGTTCTGCATATCGCTTGTCAGCAGACAGAGCGGCAAACTGCCGACTTCCGCCCATGTGACATTTTCACGCTCCGAAAACCGGCTGCCGACCGATGTAATCAGCTGATAGCTCTCGCGATAAATCGGCACCGCAGTCACTTTTCCCAGCGGTTCATTGTCCAGATAGCTGATTCCGGCATCAATATCGAAATTCTCCAGCGCGGCCAGCACTTCAACAGAGGTGCGGGAAATGATCGTGAAAGTCACATCGGGATGCTTCTCGCGGAACGGCGTTGTCAGCTGCGAGACCATCGCCAGTGCGGTGGGAATTGCCGCGATACGGATATGTCCGCCAAGGCCGAAACGCGCCGCCCGCATCTCCTCTTTCATCGTCCGTGCATCACCGACAATGCGCCTTGCCCATTCCAGCACGCGCTGCCCTTCCGGTGTCAGCCCCTGAAAGCGCGATCCGCGCTGCACCAGCATCACCCCCAGCATATCTTCAAGCTGGCGGATACCGGCGGACAATGTCGGCTGGGTAATGCCGCAATCTTCTGCCGCTTTGCCGAAGTGCTTTTCCCGCGCAAGCGCAATGAAATATTCCAGCTTGTCGATCATGGTGTTCCCCGTTATTTTCTGCCCTGTTATATGCAATATTATAAGAGCGATACAATCAACCGCTCAGAATTATGCCTGCGGATACAGGCGGAGACAGCTTTTGGCCGAGACCCAGCCCCTTAAAAAACCGCGCTTGCATAAGAAGCTCATGGTCTTGAGCGGCACTGCAATCGCTCTGGCTGTGACATGGGCCAGTCTGGAAATTCTCGATAAGGCTTTTCCGCCACCGCTGGAAGTAGTCAGCCAGACATCCAAAGAGGTGATGGATCGCGACGGTAATCTGCTGCGTGCCTTTGCTATTCCTTCCGGTCACTGGCGGCTCGCTACCACCCATAAAGATGTCGATCCGCAATTTATTGACATGCTCATCGCCTATGAGGATCAGCGGTTTCGCGACCATGGCGGTATTGATCCCCGCGCAATGGGGCGTGCAGCCATACAGCTTGCCAGCCACGGGCGCATTATCTCCGGCGGTTCCACTCTGTCGATGCAGGTTGCCCGTCTGATTGAACCGCGCACGGAGCGTTCCTTTATTGCCAAGTTCCGCCAGATGCTGCGCGCCGTGCAAATCGAGCGCCGCCTGTCGAAAGAAGAAATTCTCGATGCCTATCTGACGCTTGCGCCCTTTGGCGGCAATCTTGAAGGTATCCGTGCTGCCAGCCTTGCCTATTTCGGCAAGGAACCGCGCAGGCTCACCACATCAGAAGCCGCTCTGCTGATTGCCCTGCCACAATTACCGGAGCGCCGCCGTCCCGACCGCTATCCTGACAATGCCCGTGCCGCCCGTGACCGTGTGCTGAACCGCTTGGCTGTCGTCTCGCTGATCGGCAATGATGAGGCCGACCGTGCCGCACATCTGGCTATACCGAAACGCCGTTTAGCTATGCCGGCCCTTGCCCCGCATGTCAGCGAAACCGCGCTGCGCAAAGATAGCCAAGCCAATGTGCATCATGTGACGCTCAAGCGCTCGGTGCAGCAGGCACTGGAAACCGTGGCAATGGATTCCGCCAAGCGCCTCGGCCCTAAAATCTCCGTCGCCATGGTCATGGCCGATGCTATGACCGGTGAGATTATCGGTGAAGTCGGTTCCTCGGATTATTTTGATTCCAGCCGTTCCGGCTGGATTGATATGACCAATGTGCAGCGCTCACCGGGCTCCGCGCTCAAACCCTTTATTTTTGGGCTGGCTTTTGAAGACGGTCTGGTGATGCAGGAAACCATTATTGAAGACCGGCCGACCAATTTCTCCGGCTATCGCCCGCGTAACTTCGATATGAGCTATCAGGGCGATGTGACGGTACGCGAGGCGCTGCAACTCTCGCTTAATGTACCGTCCGTGCGCCTGCTCGACAGTGTCGGTGCCACACGCCTGATGGTGCGGATGCGCCGCGCAGATATTAAAACCACATTGCCACCGGGGGAAACACCGGGTCTGGCTATTGGTCTTGGCGGGCTTGGCATCAGCCTCAAGGATCTGGTGCAGCTTTACACCGGCCTTTCCAATCGTGGTAAAACCGCCGTCATTTCCAATGGCGTGGATGACCGTATAAAAGATGACAAGAGCGCAACCTCCGGTGAGCCGCTGCTGCAACCCGCAGCCGCATGGCAGGTGGCCGATGTGTTGGCAGGCGTTAAACCGCCGCTGGGGTCACTCCAGCGCGGCCTCGCCTATAAAACCGGCACCAGCTACGGCTATCGTGATGCATGGTCTGTCGGTTTTGATGGTCGCTATGTGCTGGGTGTCTGGGTTGGCCGTGCCGATAATGGCGCCGTGCCGGGTTTGAGCGGTTATGGCTCCGCCGCACCGATCCTGTTTGAAGCTTTTTCCAAATCCGGTGTCGGCTTTACCCCGCTTGCAGCCCCACCGGTCGGTACAATGCGGCTGCGCCAATCCGAGCTGCCGGTATCGTTGCGGCGCTTTACACCCTATCTCGCACCACTAGTCAGTGCGTCCGTGCGGGAATCCGCACCGCAAATCCTGTTTCCGCCGGAAGGTGCGCGGGTCGAGTTGACCAACCAGCCTGACGGCACCACCGCACCACTGGCATTGAAAATGCAGGGCGGCCGCGCACCGTTCATCTGGCTGGCCAATGGCAAGCCGCTGGATAAAGCCTCCCGCAAGCGCTCCGGCCTCTGGCAGCCGGATGGTGCAGGCTATTCCACACTGACCGTGATTGACGCGGTTGGCCGTGCCGCCAGCGTACGCGTCTTCATCGATTAAAACTAAGCCATATCCGCATATCACGCCCGTAATGCACTTCGCATTGCGGGCGTTTTTATGTGATGAATTTCGATTCCGCACAGCTGCAACTTATTACCAAACGCACAATGCTAAATATAAACATATATTTATCTGCGATAGTTTTATTCGTAATTTAGCAAAATTACGCAAAAATATTCTAATAAAATTTAATCCGTAGACGAAACTTCCTTGTTATCGCACACCATTCTGTGAAGAATATACTCACACAATCCGCCTGCCTCCGTTTGAGAGAAAACAGGTATGAGATTTGTGAGGCAAAACCGTTAAGCGAGAGACCGCTTAATGACCAAAATTATAAGGAAAACAGCAATGTCGTTGTCAGATATCGCCCGCGTCAAAACCTTAATTTCGCGCCGCACCGGCATGAAAATGATGCTGCTTTCCGCTGTTGCCATGAGCGTTGCATTTGCTGCACCTCTGTCGGTTCAGGCACAGGACACAACCATTAAAGTCGGCATCATGGGTGGTGAAGACGAAGATGTGTGGAAAGTTGTTGCTGAACAGGCTGCAAAAGAAGGCCTCAAAATCGAAACCGTCATTTTCAACGATTACACCCAGCCGAATGAAGCGCTGGAGCGTAAAGAGATTAATGCCAATGCGTTTCAGCATGAGCCATATCTGAATGAGCAGATCAAACAGCACGGCTATAAGATTTCCGTTGCCGGTTACACTGCTCTCTGGCCGATTGGTATTTATTCCCGCAAAGTTGAAAAGCTGGAAGATCTGAAAGAAGGCGCAATCGTTGGCGTTCCGAATGATCCGACCAATGAAGGCCGTGCCCTGCGCGTTCTCGAAAGCAAAGGTCTGATCAAACTCAATCCGGATGCAGGCATTCTTGCAACTCCGATTGATATTGTTGAGAACCCGAAGAAGCTTGAAATCAAAGAACTGGATGCCGGTGTTGTCGGTCTTTCCATTGATGATCTCGATGCAGCCATCGTCAACAATAACTGGGCAGCCAAATCCGGTCTGGATCCTGTAAAGGATGCTATCGGCTGGGAAGCAAAGGAAAACAATCCTTACCGTAACTTCATTGCCATCCGCACTGAAGACAAAGATGCAGCATGGGTGAAACCGCTTGTTGCAGCTTTCCAGAACGAGCCGGTGAAAGCAGAACTCGACCGTGCGTATA
>NZ_ANNO01000499.1:0-3723 GCF_000409565.1 Pseudochrobactrum sp. AO18b | reverse complement strand
CCGTTTTGCACTCTGAGCATTGCCATTTTGCTCCGTTATTATTGCCTCAATTTAAAGAAAGAGCTCGAGCATTTTCATTTTAAATCAACTCTTTGAAAATGCTCTATCTACTTGTTTTTACGCGCATCTTTTCCGAAAACCGCTTCGCATTTTTCGGGATGCGCTCCAGAGGATAAAGTGAATACTTCAGTTTCAACAAAGAATATGCAGCAAAAGCTGCCTTCCGCATCCGGTCAGCCTCCCGTGACCGGTGACGAAGTTGTCAAACTTTCCAATATTAAACGTATGTTCGGCACTACACCTGCCGTGGATGATATTTCTCTCTCGGTTCAGCGCGGTGAAATTCTCGGCATTATCGGCCGCAGCGGCGCGGGCAAATCGACACTGATCCGCTGCCTCAACGGTCTGGAACGGCCGGATAGCGGCTCGGTCATTATTGAAGGTCAGGAAATCACCGGTCTCACTGAAAGCCAGTTGCAGCCGGTGCGCCGCCGTATCGGCATGATTTTCCAGCACTTCAATCTGATGTCGGCCAAAACCGTGGCGCAGAATATTGCCCTGCCGCTCAAAATTGCCGGCATTGCCAAGCCGGAACGTCAGAAAATCGTTGCTGAATTGCTGGAACTGGTCGGCCTGTCGGAGCGTGCGCAGCATTATCCGGCGCAGCTTTCCGGTGGTCAGAAGCAGCGTGTCGGCATTGCCCGTGCACTTGCAGCCAAACCGAGCCTGCTCTTGTCGGATGAGGCAACCTCCGCGCTTGATCCGGAAACCACCCAGTCTATTCTGGCACTGCTGAAAGATATCAACCAGAAACTCGGCCTGACCATTCTGCTGATTACCCATGAAATGGATGTCATCCGCAAAATTGCAGACCGTGTGATTGTGCTGGATCACGGGCATATTGCCGAAGAAGGCCCAGTCTGGGAAGTTTTTGCCCGCCCGAAAGCCGATACAACCAAAAGCCTGCTGAAAATGCTGACCCCTGCCCTGCCTGAAAGCATTGCCGCACAGCTGACGCAGAACCCACAATCAGCCTCGGAAGCGATTATCCGCCTGCGTATCTCCGGTGAATCTGCACGCAGACCGCTTATTAATGATATTGCCGCCGCTTCCGGTCTCAATGCACGCCTCGTTCATGGCGGCATTGATACGATTCAGGGAGAACCGGTCGGCACATTATTCCTTGGCCTCCCCGCCCATGACCAGACAGCTTTGCAAAAGGCTGTGGGTTTTCTGAAGACAATTTGTGATGAAACGGAGGTTGCCGGATATGTTTCAGTTCCTGACGCCCGCAATGCTTGATCTGCTCTGGCGCTCGTTAGGCGAAACCCTGATTATGACGGGTTTCTCCAGCTTCTTCACATTGCTCTTCGGCCTGCCGCTTGGTCTGCTGCTGATCCTGACAGACCGTAACGGCCTGCTTCAGAATATTCCGGTCAACCGCGTTATCGGCGCGATCGTCAATGCGTTCCGTTCGGTACCATTCATTATTCTGCTGGTTGCCCTCATCCCGTTCACACGCTTGATTATGGGCACTGCACTGGGCACATGGGCTTCCATCGTGCCGCTGTCGATTGCTGCTATTCCTTATTATGCCCGTATGGCTGAAGTATCACTGCGTGAAGTTGACCACGGCCTGATTGAAGCTGCCCGCTCCATGGGTGCAAGCCGCTGGACGATTATCAAAGAAGTGCTGATACCGGAATCCATGCCGGGTCTGATCGCAGGCTTTACAGTTACCATCGTCACGCTGATCGGTGCATCCGCAATGGCCGGTGCGATTGGCGCAGGCGGTCTCGGCGACCTTGCTATCCGCTATGGCTATCAGCGTTTCAACTATCCGATCATGGCCGCTGTTGTTGCCGTTCTGATCGTGTTTGTCTGCCTGATCCAGTGGATCGGTGACAGGCTGGTACAAAAAGTCGATAAACGCGTCGTTAAACGCTAAATATAGATAAGGCCGGTGAAAACCGGCCTTTTTATTTATAAATCCAAAAACTCAACCACGCTTTTCGTGAACGCCGACTTCAACCGTATTACCGTCCGGATCAAAAACCAGAGCCGCGAAATAGCCCATTTCCTTCGGCCCTTGATAGGATGGCGCACCGCTGTCACGTCCACCGGACTTCAAGGCAGCCTGATAAAAGGCTTCGACCTGCTCATGACTTTTGGCGCTGAATTTAAGGTGTAAATGCTGACCAGGGTGCAATCCCGGATCGGTACCATTTGCAGTTTTTGCCGCAACAATCCGCAAGAACGGCAGAGGACTGCGGGCATTCCCGCTGACAAAAAACAAATTATCCGCCGTCTGCAACACCCTAAGCTCCAGTGCAGCCATGCTGCCGGAGTAAAACTGATAGGATGCCGGAATATCCCGGCTCTCAAAGCCGATATGGTCGAATAAAGACATAGCCAATAATATAGAGAGCTTCAGAAATAAGAAAAGAGCCGCCGGATACTGAATCCTGCGGCTCTTTAACTTGCTATGCTCTGCCTATTTAGGTCTGAACAATTACCGTGTACGGCTCAGACCATCCTTGGCAGGCTTATATTGCGGATCAAGCTGCACCGCGCGGGCATAGGACGCCGCTGCACGTTTCTTGTCACCGCGATGCTCATAGACCAGCGCCTGATTGGCCCAGCTTTCGGCAATCTTGTCATCCAGCCCGATAGCCGTATTGAAGTCATCAAAGGCATTGTCATAATCGCCGAGCGCTGCATAGGAAATACCGCGGCCATTATAAGGCTCCGGCGCATTCGACTGCAGGGAAGCCGCAGCAGAGAAATCCTCAATCGCCTGTTTGTGCTGACCGCGTGCCTGATAGATCAGACCACGATTGTGGTAAGCACGGCCATCGGTGGTATCCAGCTGAATTGCGCGGTTGAAATCCGTCATCGCTTCGTCCAGACGTCCTGCCTGACGATAGACATTACCGCGTCCGATATAGGCTGCATCATATTGAGGATTGATCTGAATGGCGCGACCATAATCCTGCACAGCCGCCGCATCATTTTTCAGATAACGCTGGATCAGCGCGCGATTAGCATAGGCCTGATAATAATTCGGATCGAGCTGAATCGCCGTATCAAAATCCTTCATCGCCTCGCGATAGCGCCCTGCTTTACCATAGGCTGAGCCGCGCACATTATAGCTTTCAGGATTACGCGGATTGCTCTGAATGACAGTTGTCAGCGAACCGATATTCTCGCTGGAACCCTGCGCAAGATCAACCGGCGTAAGCATGGAATTGGAAGTACTCTGACAGCCCGCCAAAGCCAGAACTGCGCAGGATGCTGCAACCAGCAAACCTTTATTCAAAGAAAGGCGCTGTTCACGCAAAGTCAATTTCACACTTGCCAAAGATCCCATTCGCGCACTCCTCAAAGGCAGTCTAGTAGCCTGAGATTCCGGCCTGTGCTCTGCACAGTATCTGACGGAAAATGGTAAGACTGCATATATTTTATGACATGCCAATGCACTCAGCCCATACAGAAAAAGGCGGAAGTGAATACTCACCCCACCTTAAAGCTGTTTTCCAGCGATGCAAACATATCTGTATGGTCAACTTTTACAATAGAGCTTCATATTACATCAGTTTTCAAAAACCGGCATAGTAAGCCTGAAAAGCTGGCCTGAACGCAAAGCAAAACGCATGACCCTGAGATCATGCGCTGCTTAATCAGTATATCTGATCAGAAACGACGCAGCCTGTAGCCACGCGT
>NZ_ANNO01000498.1:0-31366 GCF_000409565.1 Pseudochrobactrum sp. AO18b | reverse complement strand
CTACGCGACTTGTTACTTAACGAGCCGCTACGCGGCCGCCGCCTACCAGACCTTCACGCTGTGCGCGCTTACGAGCCAGCTTGCGTGCACGGCGAACGGCTTCAGCCTTTTCGCGGGCGCGCTTTTCAGATGGCTTTTCATAATGACCGCGCATTTTCATTTCGCGGAAAATACCTTCACGCTGCATCTTTTTCTTAAGAGCGCGGAGAGCCTGATCAACATTATTATCGCGTACGAGTACCTGCACGTGTAATCCCGTTCCGTTTCGGTTAGATTTTTCAGTTTAGCCTGAAGGCACCGGTGAGCCCCGAAGAAAAAACAGTCTGGCAGTTCCGGTAAAGGAGCCGTCTTATGGCTGAGAAATCTTAAGACTTCGCAACGGCCTTCCGATGCAAATTCGAGTGCCGTTTAACAGTATCCGGCGCGATTGTCCACACAGAATCCGTAACACAGCGCCCGATCAGGCCTTATCAACCTCATTATTACAGTTTTAACCGTAAAAATCACGTTTTATTTGCATTTTTCTTTGCGGAGATTGCATTGGTTTTGATCTGCAAATGCAAAATTTACCCCATATTTCACAGAGATTCTCTGTCGCTTTTTCCGCTAATTTTCATGCGGAATGAAGTGAGTCCTTCGCGCTGATACCCCGTCGCAATACGGAAGCTTTTCAGCAAACAAAAACCGCATGATACGCCAAAACCCGTCGCAAAATGGCAAAGTCGGGGTCGGCATATGGTTTAACTTTAAACCAACAGGCGGAAAAAATCTTCCGCGCCCAGATAAGGGGACATTATGCGTAAATTTTCAGTATTTGCAGTTGCCCGAGAAGCACTGCGCGGCAACAAAGGCTGGGAGCCGCAATGGGCTTCACCGGAACCGCGTGCCAGCTATGATGTGATTATTGTCGGCGGCGGCGGTCACGGTCTGGGTGCCGCCTATTATCTGGCCAAAGAACACGGCATCACCAATATTGCAGTGCTGGAAAAAGGCTGGATCGGCGGCGGCAACACCGGCCGTAACACCACTATCATCCGCTCCAACTATCTCTATGAAGAGAGCATGAATATCTATGAGCATTCGCTCAAGATGTGGGAAGGTCTGTCGCAGGATCTCAACTACAATGTGATGTTCTCGCCACGCGGCGTGCTGATGCTGTCGCATAATATTCATGACAAGCAATCCTTCAGCCGTCACATCAATGCCAACCGCCTCTATGGCATCGACAATGAATGGCTGACACCGGAACAGGCCAAAGCCTATTGTCCGCCGCTGAATATTTCACAAAATTCCCGCTATCCGATCAATGGTGCAGCCTTGCAGCGCCGCGGTGGTGTTGCCCGTCACGATGCGGTTGCATGGGGTTATGCCCGTGCAGCTTCTGACCGTGGCGTCCACATCATCCAGAATTGTGAAGTGCTCGGTATTCGCCGCAATGCGGACGGCAGTGTCAGCGGTGTTGAGACCAATCGCGGCTTTATCGGCGCCAAAAAAATCGGTGTTTCCGCTTCCGGTCACTCCTCCGTCATCATGAATATGGCTGATGTACGCGTACCGTTGCAAAGCTCCCCGTTGCAGGCACTGGTTTCTGAACCGATGAAGCCGATTGTGCCATGCGTCGTCATGTCCAATGCGGTTCACGCCTATATTTCCCAGTCGGACAAAGGCGAGTTTGTTATCGGCGCCGGTACCGACCAGTATAATTCCTATTCGCAGACAGGCGGCTTGCAGATCATCACCCATACGCTGGATGCAATCTGTGAATTGTTCCCGATGTTCCGCCGCGTGAAAATGATGCGCCAATGGGGCGGTGTGACTGACAACACTGTTGATCGTGCACCGATCCAGAGCAAAACCCCTGTGCCGAACTTGTTCGTCAATGCAGGCTGGGGCACCGGCGGTTTCAAAGCGACACCGGGTTCCGCCCATCTGTTCGCCCATCTGATCGCCCGTGGCGAACCGCATCCGCTGGCCGCAGGCTTTACGCTTGATCGTTTCCGCACCGGTCGTCTGATCGACGAAGCTGCAGCTGCAGCCGTAGCCCACTAAGGATAATTATCATGCTTTTGATCCATTGCCCTTATTGCGGCGAAGACCGCTCGGAGCTGGAATTCCGCAGCGCTCATGATGCTCATATTGCCCGCCCGACCAATATAACCGAACTTTCGGACGAGGAATTCGTTGAGTTTCTCTATTGGCGCGACAATCCCAAAGGCGTAATTTTTGAACGCTGGCGGCATATTCACGGCTGCGGCCGCTTCTTCAATGCGGCACGCGACACTGTGAGCGACAAGTTCCTGCTCACCTATAAAGCCGGAGAGCCGAAACCGGATCTGAGCCAAATCGTACAGACGAAAAGTGTTGCGGCCAAGGAGAGTGGTAAATGAGCGGCTCAAAACGCATACCTGGCAAAGGCCGTCTGACCCCGGCGAAAACCGCCCGTTTCACCTTTGACGGCAAGACTTATACAGCATTGGCAGGTGATACTGTCGCCTCGGCTCTGCTTGCCCATGATATTCACCTGATCGGACGTTCGTTCAAATATCATCGTCCGCGCGGTTTTCTGTCCGCAGGGCCGGAAGAGCCGAATGCATTACTGGATATTTCCCGCGACAAAGCCCATCGCCAACCGAACGTGCGGGCAACCGTGCAGGAAGTTTTCGACGGCATGCATTCGGAATCGCAGAACCGCTGGCCGTCTTTGTCTTTCGATATCGGCGCAGTGAATGATCTGTTTTCGCCTTTCTTCGGCGCAGGCTTCTATTACAAGACTTTCATGTGGCCGAGAAAGGCGTGGGAGAAGGTCTATGAGCCGATCATCCGCCGCGCCGCAGGTCTGGGCGTTACACCAACCGAACCTGACCCTGACCGTTATGCAGGCCGCTATGAGCATTGTGATGTGCTGGTTGTCGGTGCAGGCGTAGCAGGTTTAAGTGCTGCGCTTGCTGCCGCACGCACCGGTGCCAAAGTTATCCTCTGCGACGAACAGTCGGAAGTCGGCGGTGCCCTGCACCATGAGAACGGCACCAAGATCAATGGTCAGGATGGCTTTGCATGGGCGCAAATCACTGCGGCTGAGCTGAATGCCATGCCGAATGTGCGTGTTCTCACCCGCACCACGGCTTTCGGTTACTATAACCATAATTTTGTGGCTCTGGCAGAACGGGTTACAGACCATGTTGCCTTGCCTGAGAAGAACACCGCGCGTGAGCGTCTGTGGCAGGTGCGTGCCAAGCGCGTCATTCTCGCCAACGGTTCTATTGAACGTCATATGGTGTTCGCCAATAATGACCGTCCGGGTGTGATGCTGGCTTCGGCTGCCCGCACCTATCTCAATCATTTCGGCGTGGCTGTCGGCTCGCATGTCGGTGTTTTCACTGCTCATGACAGCGCCTATGAAGCCGCCTTTGATCTGAAAAATACAGGCATTGATATTCCGGTGATTGTCGATGCACGCGCCCATCCGGGTGAAGCTGTGCTGGCGGAAGCCCGCCGTTTGAATATTCCGGTTTTGACCAATCATTGTGTGCTGACTGTCGGCGGCAAGCTGCGGGTCAAATCCATGACCGTTGCCACCAATGGCGCGAAGTCAGGCCGCAAATACACAATTGATGCGCTGATCACCTCCTCCGGTTGGACACCATCGGTGCACCTGTTCTCACAATCACGCGGCAAGCTGCGCTTTGACGATGCCAAACAGCGCTTTCTGCCGGATGTTTACGCGCAGGACTGCATCTGCGTCGGCACCTGTAACGGCACCGACGATCTGCAGGCAGCAATTGATGAAGCCGTTGCAGCAGGCACATCTGCCGGTGTTGCAACCGGCGGCAAGGCATCAGCAACCACCACTGTCAGCGCAACAACAGCCTATAGCTGGAGCGGCGGCATGGTCGGCACCACAGCCGGTGCAGGCCCTGACAGCAATGTGAAGGCGTTTATCGACTTCCAGCATGATGTCTGCGCCAAGGATATCCGTAATGCCGTGCGTGAAGGTATGCACTCTATCGAGCATATCAAACGCTTCACCACCAATGGTATGGCATCCGATCAGGGTAAAATGTCCAATATGCACGGGCTGGCGATTGCCTCGGAAGCGCTCAACAAGCCGATCCCGCAGGTCGGACTCACCACTTTCCGCCAGCCTTATACACCGGTGACGTTCGGCACACTCATCAACTCGTCCCGCGATCATCTGTTTGATCCGGCGCGTCAGACTGCGCTGCATCATTTTGAGGCTCAGAACGGCGCGGTTTATGAGGATGTCGGCAACTGGAAACGCGCATGGTATTATCCGCAGGCCGGTGAAACCATGCATGATGCGGTGTCCCGCGAATGTAAAACTGTTCGCGAAGTCGCTGGTATTTTCGATGCTTCCACCTTGGGTAAAATTGAAGTTGTCGGCCCTGATGCCGCTGAGTTTCTCAATCTGATGTACACAAACGCATGGGATACGCTGAAACCGGGTCGCTGCCGCTACGGTATCATGACCGGTGAAGACGGTTTCGTGATGGATGATGGTGTGGTCGGTCGCATGGCGCATGACCGTTTCCACGTCACCACCACAACCGGTGGCGCACCGCGTGTTCTCAATCATATGGAAGATTATCTCCAAACCGAGTTCCCGCATCTCAATGTCTGGCTGACCTCCACAACGGAACAATGGGCAGTGATTGCCGTTCAGGGGCCGAAAGCCCGCGAGATTATTGCGCCATTTGTTGAAGGTATTGATATTTCCAACGAAGCCTTCCCGCACATGAGTGTGGCGGAAGGTAAATTCTGCGGTGTACCGACCCGTCTGTTCCGTATGTCCTTTACCGGTGAACTGGGCTTTGAAATCAACGTCCCTGCCGATTACGGTCAGTCTGTGCTGGAAGCCGTCTGGGAACGTGCGAAAGCCATGGGCGCCTGCCTCTACGGTACAGAAACCATGCACATCTTGCGTGCTGAAAAAGGCTATATCATTGTCGGTCAGGATACAGACGGTACTCTGACCCCGCATGATGCAGCGGTCGGCTGGGCTGTTTCCAAGAAGAAAACCGACTTTGTCGGTATCCGTGGTATGCGCCGTCCCGATCTGGTGGCGGAAGGCCGCAAACAACTGGTCGGCCTGCTGACCAAAAATCCGAATACAGTGCTGGAAGAAGGTGCGCAGATCGTTGCCGATCCGAACCAGCCGAAACCGATGAAAATGCTCGGTCACGTCACCTCTTCCTACTGGTCGTCCAATCTCGGCCGTTCCATTGCCATGGCTGTGGTGCATGATGGATTTAACCTGCACGGCAAGACCCTGTTCGTGCCGATGCTGGATCGTGTGATTGAAGTTGAAGTAACCGGCCCCGTCTTTATTGACGAAAAGGGAGAGCGCCTGCATGTCTAACTCCGAAGCAAGCGCACAGCGCATCACAGTTCTGGGCAACAACCGCGCCGGAAACGGTTCGGTACAGATCATTCCGGCAGAACCGGCGGAGCGTATTTCACTCCGCGCCCGCGCTAATGATGTTACAGCGCTGTCCAAAGCCCTTGGCGTCACTCTGCCGCAAAAGCCAAAGCACAGCGCCACCAAGGGCAAACGCTCGGCATTGTGGCTTGGTCCTGACGAATGGCTGGTGATTGACACCGGCGGACAATCACCTTTTGCGGATTTGCAAGGCGTTGAAACCTTGCATGCCGCAACCGATGTATCCCATCGCAATATCGGCATTCTCATTTCCGGCGAAGGCGCAGAGACAACAATCAATGCAGGCTGTCCGCAGGATCTGTCTTTGACTGTTTTTCCGGTTGGTGCAGCAACACGCACGATTTTCGGCAAGGCCGAGATTGTGCTGTGGCGCCTGTCTGAAACCGAATTCCGGCTGGAATGCTGGCGCTCCTTTGCGCCCTATGTTTTCGGACTGCTGAGTGAAGGTGCACTGGACGCAGCCGTCTGACGATAACCTCAACGTCCTGAAACTGTCATAATTACACTTTAAGCACCGCGTCTTCTAAAAGGCGCGGTACTTTTATTTTGAGCAAGCATAATAGCTTTAATGTGATTGTTCATTTACAGCAGACCGCACTAAAGCATCTTCTGCGCCGTATTGCCCTCTTCTGTTTTGACAAGCACCATTTTCATGACCATTAAAAAACGTCTCATCATTAATTTCACAGGTTATGAAGGGCTGCACCCTAAGGCAGTGCGCGTGCGTCATCGCAAAATTATGAGCGATTTTGACAAGCTGTGGGGCACAAAAACCAGCCTGTCTCCGATGGCCGATGCAGATCACGGCAGCGGCACCATGCAGGTGACAGCCAAAGGCGAGAACTGGGAAACGCAAAGCGAATTCTGCCAGTTCGGCACCGCAGATATTTTTGATGAATATGCAGCGCGCTCCCTGCCACACCGTCTGTTCACCGGCAGCCGCGCTTTTCTGAATATTCTCTTCACCGGCACCTTATGGCGCTATGGTCGCACCAGCTGGCGGTTTGTCATGTTTTTCATGTGGCCGTTTCTGATGGTGCTGGCCATGCTGGCCTTAACACTCGGCATCACAACAGCACCGGTACTGGCAGGCTTTTCCGCATTGCACATGCTCTGGTCGCTGCCGCTGGCTCTCGGAATTTGCTACGGGCTGATACGGGCGCTGGATGAAAAACTTTTCATTTCCTATCTGCTCGACGACTGGTCTGCGGCCTATGACCGGATTTATGACAAGAGTACCAGTCTGCGCCAGCGCAAACAGGTTTTTGCAAAAATGCTGGCAGAAAAGCTGCGCAGCAGTGAGGCTGATGAAGTCATCATTATGGGGCATAGTCTCGGCACTGTACCGGCGATTGAAGCTTTGGCCGAAGTCTGGCGCAGCGAGCCGGAACTCCTGCGCAAACAGCCGGTCTCTTTGCTTGCTGCCGGCTCCTGTTTGCTGATGATTGCTCTGCATCCGCGCGCTAAAGCCTTGCGCGAGGATGTAAGTGTATTACTGAACGATAGTCCGGTTTTCTGGGCTGAATTTCAGGCGCTGACGGATATCATCCATTTTTACAATTCAGAACCTGCCAAGGCTCTGAAAATTCAAACCAATAATCCGCCGCTGATCCAGCATATCCGGTTCAAACATATTCACGCCCCTGTCCGTTACAAACAGGCCAAGGGTAATTTCTTCAAAATGCATTTGCTGTTTATTTCCGGCAGCCAGAAGAAGAACGCCTATGATATCGGCATGTTCCTGCACGGGCCTTTTGCGCTTAAAACCCTGCTGACCGATTACCCCGATCAGCCTGCACCGCTGGATACATTACACTAAAACGGCACTGCCTCGTTTCTGGTCAGCACGAGGCGAAAATGGTGTTCTTCGAGAACCGAAACGGAGCGTACTAAAGTACGTGAGTATCGGAAGTGTAGAAAAACGCCATTTGCAGCCCGTTCTGGCCGGAAACTTCACTCAGCAGGTGGCACAACCGCAATGGTCAACCACCGTGCAGTCAAAGCCGGTTTGACCATACCTTCCACTTCCAGTGTCACGTCATAATGATTGACCACGCGACCGGAAGGACGGATATCCGCATCAGCCAGTTTGAAACGGGCGCGGACGCGGGTTCCGGTTTTGACCGGCGACATGAAACGCACACTGTCAAAACCGTAATTGATGCCCATGGTTGCGCCCTGCAGCATCGGCAGGGCTTCAAAAGCCAAAGTCGAGAGCAATGAAAGCGTCAGGAAACCATGGGCGATTGTGCCGCCGAAAGGTGTTTCTGCAGCACGTACCGGATCCACATGGATATATTGATGATCATCCGTTGCATCGGCAAACTGGTTGATCATTTCCTGTGTCACCACACGCCACTCGGAGCAGCCGATTTCTGTGCCGATCGCTTCACGCAGCTGATCCAGAGTGATCGCATCTTTCATTGCTATAGACCTTTATGATGGATTCGCACTTTCAGAGAATGTTATTCTCTATCTCTTTCCAGCTGCTATAAACCGCTTTTGCACCTTTTTCCAAAAGCTTTTCCGTGTGTCCGGCATAAGTATGTCCGCCGCCGGTATAACCGATTGCTGTCATGCCTGCGGCAACCGCTCCTTCCACACCAAATGGTGAGTCTTCAAACACCACACAACGTGCCGGATCAGCACCGAATTTCTCTGCGGCAAACAGGAACAGGTCCGGCGCAGGCTTACCGCGTTTGACCATTGTGGATGAATATAAAGCGCCATCGAACGCATTAATCAGACCGGTTTTTTCCAGACTGAAAGCAATACGCTGCGGCGAGGAAGACGAGGCCACGCAGCTGCGGGTCTTCAGACGCTCCAGCACACCGGCAATGCCGTCACAAGGCTGCAAGGCTTCAGAAAACACCCGATGTGTTTCTGGCCAGATATCATCCTGCGCTGCATCCGGCAGATAATGACCGGTCAGATCGCCGATCAGACGAATAATATCCGCCTGTTTCATTCCCACGCCTTTGGCTACCGTACCGTCAGGAATCGGCATATTATGGCGGGCATAAACATTATGGAAAGCCAGCGCAGCCAGCGGTTCGCTGTCGACCAGCACACCGTCACAGTCAAAAATCACGAGATCCCAGTTATTATTGGTTACACTGTCCAGCACTTTGAACTCCTGCTCTGTCATGCCGCACGGATGCAGCCCCTTAGTAATTGATATTTAATCTAGTCTTTTATAACTGTCATTATCAGGCGGGTTATTCTCCCGCAAAACACTATCTCCGGAGAACAAACATGGCCACCAATGTCGCACTCACCGGCTTAGCTCGTGATATGAAAGCCCGCGCCGATACCGGTAAACCCATCCGTATCGGCCTGATCGGCTGCGGAGAAATGGGCACCGATATTGTGACCCGTGTCGCCCATATGCCCGGCATCGAGATCGGCGCGATTTCGGAAACCAATCCGCAACGCGCCCTCAAAGCCGCCGAGATCGCCTATGGTGAACAAGGCCATGCCCGCGAGGTTGGCACCGGCTCTGATCTGAGCCTCGCGCTCGAAGCCCATAAAATTGCTGTTACCGATAATGCAGACCTCATTCTCAATAATGACCTGATTGATGTGGTGATTGATGCAACCGGCATTCCTGCTGTTGGTGCAGAAATCGGCCTGCGTGCCATGGAGCACGGCAAACATCTCGTAATGATGAATGTTGAAGCTGATGTGACAATCGGCGCTTATCTTAAGAGCGAAGCCGACCGTCTTGGCGTTGTCTATTCGCTCGGTGCCGGTGACGAACCGTCATCCTGTATGGAACTGATCGAATTTGTGACCGCGATGGGACATCCGATTGTTGCCGCCGGTAAGGGTAAAAACAATCCGCTCAATATTGATGCGATCCCTGATAATTATATCGAGGAAGCCACGCGCCGGAATATGAATGTGCGCCTGCTGGTGGAGTTCGTTGACGGTTCCAAAACCATGGTGGAAATGGCGGCTATCGCCAATGCCACCGGTCTGGTGCCGGATAAAGCCGGTATGCACGGCCCTGCGGCCACACTCGACCAGCTCTCCTCAACGCTCATCCCTGAAAAAGACGGCGGCGTGCTCTCCCGTGTGGGTGTGGTTGATTACACCATCGGCAAGGGCGTAGCTCCGGGTGTATTCGTGGTTGCGGACATGTCCCATCCGCGTATTAGTGAGCGTATGGAAGACCTGAAAATGGGTAAAGGCCCGTATTTCACCTTCCATCGTCCGTATCACCTGACCTCGCTGGAAGTGCCCCTCACCTGCGCCCGAGCAGTGCTCTATGGCAAAGCCGATATGGTACCGCTGAGCAAACCGACCGCAGAAGTTGCAGCCGTTGCCAAGAAAGATATGGCAGTCGGCGAAACCCTCGATGCAATCGGTGAATATTGCTACCGCGCATGGATCATGACCGCTGGTGAAGCCCGCGCAGCCAAAGCCATACCATGCGGTATGCTGACCGGCGCCAAAGTACTGAAGCCGATCAAAAAAGGTGAACTCATCACCTATGACAATGCGGCTCTGCCTGCCGGTTCCCGCCTTGCGGAACTGCGTGCCCGTCAGGACAAGCTGGTTTACGGACAATAAGCCAAGGGCAACGGAATCTCTTATGCAGCAAAGCGCGCTAACCTGCTGACAGGCTGTGTTTTGCCCGAAAAAGCGTAAGAAAGTCAGCATTAAACATTGTTCAAATCACAATAAAAAGGCGGCTCAAAAGCCGCCTTTTCTTTTATCTGCCGAAGTGCACCGGTTTAATCCAGCGCTTTGACGATATTTTCGACCATCTTCTTTGCATCAGCAAACAGCATCATGGTGTTGTCACGGAAGAACAATTCATTCTCCACGCCCGCATAGCCGGAACCCATGCCGCGCTTGATGAACAGTACCGTTCCGGCCTTATCCACATCAAGAATAGGCATACCGAAAATCGGTGACTGCGGGTCTGTTTTCGCCGCCGGATTGGTCACGTCATTCGCACCGATCACGAAAGCCACATCGGCCTGCGCAAATTCCGAATTGATATCTTCCAGCTCGAAGACCTCATCATAAGGCACATTGGCTTCCGCCAGCAGCACGTTCATATGTCCCGGCATACGACCCGCGACCGGGTGAATGGCATATTTGACCTCAACGCCCTCTTCCTTTAGCTTGTCGGCCATTTCACGCAGCGCATGCTGTGCCTGTGCCACCGCCATGCCATAACCCGGTACGATGATGACTTTAGCGGCATTCTTCATGATGAAAGCCGCATCATCTGCCGAGCCTTGTTTGACCGGACGCTGCTCAACTTCGCCAGCCGCACCGCCAGCAGATGTGTCGCCGCCGAAACCGCCAAGGATCACAGAAATGAACGAGCGGTTCATGCCCTTACACATGATATAGGACAGGATCGCACCGGAAGAACCAACCAGCGCACCGGTGATAATCAGTGCCAGATTGCCCAGCGTAAAGCCGATACCTGCCGCTGCCCAGCCGGAATAGGAATTGAGCATTGACACAACCACCGGCATATCTGCGCCGCCGATCGGGATAATAATCAGCACACCGAACAGTAGGGACAACAGCACAATCGCCCAGAACACCAGATGGCTTTCAGTCATCGCCAGCACGATCACCAGAACGACTATGCCGATAAACAGCGCCGCATTGATGATATGCCGTGACGGCAGCATGATTGGCTTGCCGGACATACGACCATCCAGCTTGAGATAGGCAATGATCGAGCCCGTAAAGGTAATGGCACCAATGGCCACGCCAAGCGACATTTCCACCAATGCCTGTGCGTGGATTGACCCCACCTCACCGATGCCGAAAGAATGCGGTGAGTAGAGAGCCGCAGCGGCCACCATCACCGCAGCAAGACCAACCAGCGAGTGGAAGAATGCCACCAGCTGCGGCATGGCTGTCATAGCAATACGCTTGGCAACAACCGCACCGATACCGCCACCGATTGCCAGCCCAAGCACAATCAGTGCCAGTCCGCCAAAAGACGGTTGCGCCAAAATCAGCGTGGTGACAATGGCAATGCCCATACCGAGCATACCGTAAAAATTACCCTGACGGCTGGTTGTCGGATGAGAAAGACCGCGCAATGCCAGAATGAATAACACGCCGGAAACGAGATAAAGAAAGGCTGCCAGATTAACGCTCATGTTTCAGCCCCTCACTTGTCTTTTTTCTTATACATGGCGAGCATGCGCTGGGTGACCAGAAAGCCCCCGAAAATATTTACACTTGCCAGCACCAAAGCGATAAAGCCGAAGCCGGTTGCCCAGCCGGAAAGGGAAAGACCGACGGCCAGCAGCGCACCGACGACGATCACCGAAGAAATCGCATTGGTCACCGCCATCAAAGGCGTATGCAAGGCAGGTGTTACCGACCAGACAACGTAATAACCGACAAAAATCGACAGAACGAAAATCGCCAGCTGAAATACAAAAGGATCAATCATCCCGCCGCTGGCAACATGCACAGCATTGCTGATTGAATCTGAACTACCCAGACCTTCCGCAGCCTGACGCAGGTTTTCAACCGCCTTGTCGAGACCACCCAGTGCCTCTTTCAAAGAATCCGCACTCATGCCTCATCCCCCTTATTTCCGGCTTCATTTACGGTTTTCTTGCCTGCACCCGTTTTGCTTGATGGTTTTGCAGCAGCCGGTTTTTTCGGGGCAGCTTTTTTGACCGGAGCCTTCTTCACGGCAGGCTTAGGCGCGGCTTCAGCCTTATTATCAACAGCAACCGGTGTTGCTTTCGCATCAGCAAAAGCCGGATGCACGATGGCGCCCTGATGGGTCAGCACCGTTGCTTTCACCAGTTCATCTTCAAGATTGATTGCAACCTGTTTGGTGTCTTTGTCGACCAGCGTTTCAAGGAAAGCGAACAGATTGCGCGCATAAAGCTGTGACGCAGACGCAGCGATGCGACCGGCCGTATTCATATGACCGATAATTTTCACGCCGTCTTTTTCAACAACCTGTCCCGCTACCGCACCTTCAACATTGCCGCCACGCTCAACAGCCAGATCAATCAGCACCGAGCCAGGTTTCATGCTGGCAACCATCTCAGCACTCACCAGACGTGGCGCAGCACGCCCCGGAATCAGCGCTGTGGTAATCACAATATCCTGCTTGGCAATGTGATCAGCAACCAACGCTGCCTGCTTTGCCTGATAGTCTTTCGACATTTCTTTGGCATAGCCACCGGCAGTCTCGGCCGCTTTGAACTCTTCGTCCTCAACGGCCACAAACTTAGCACCGAGCGATGCCACCTGTTCCTTAGCAGCAGGACGCACATCAGTCGCCGTCACCACAGCACCAAGACGGCGTGCAGTCGCAATGGCCTGAAGACCGGCAACCCCTGCCCCCATCACAAAAACTTTGGCTGCTGGTACTGTGCCGGCAGCGGTCATCATCATCGGCATGGCACGGCCATATTCCGCCGCGGCATCAATCACCGCCTGATAGCCTGCAAGATTGGCCTGCGATGACAGCACATCCATCACCTGCGCACGGGTAATGCGCGGCATAAATTCCATGGTAAATGCAGTCAGCCCTGCCTGCGCAATGGCCGCCACACTGTCCTCATGGCCATAAGGATCAAGCATCGCGATCAGCACGGCACCGGTTTTGTAATTTTTCAGTTCAGCGGATGAAGGACGGCGAAGTTTAAGAATAATATCCGCGGTTTTAATATCGGCGGTCTTACCGATCTGCGCACCGGCATCGGCAAAAGCCTGATCCGTAATACGCGACGCAATACCTGCACCGCTTTCCACGATTATCTTAAATCCGTAACCGATCAGCTTTTTCACGGTTTCCGGCGTTGCCGCCACCCGTGTTTCACTCGGATCAGTTTCAACGGGAATGAATATTACCTGAGACAAAACTGCCCTCACTTTCCCTATCCCCAAAACTCACAAAATCCGCACCGGTCTCCTCCGGAACAACATTTTGGACGGGCGCAGTAAATCACGGAAAAAGCAGGCTGCAATACTCTTTATGCAAAAAATTTCTTATGTGATCGAAAATACGCAATTATGGAGAGATTTTTGCTCTGAACAGGCGCTCAAAAAATTATACCGCCAAAATGGCGGTATAATTTATGGATTCCATGCAGTTCTGAAATAAAATTTTTCAGTTTGCCTCTGACAAGTCTCAGGCAAAGAAAACTGCCGCAGCCATAATCAGCGCGAACAGAATAACACCCGAGAACCAGCCGGCAGCAAAAAATGCAAATGCCATCGCGATCATCAAAGCGGAAAGCACAATCGTTCCCCATTTTACCAAAAAGGTAAAACCATGATAGGTGCGCTCATGCTCAGGATAATCCATCTCTGCGCCAAGCTCTGCAGGACCGTGCTGAATTTCTGCCATTTCTTTCTCCCTCCCCAAAGATATCTTCCTTTGCGGCCGTCTTCCGGTTCAGAAATCTTATCTGGCCACAGTTGACACAGTTCTTAAGCAATAGGCAAGCTTCACTTCACCGCCAATGTTGCGACAATCTGCTGCAAGCCGATGCCATTTGCAGCCAAGTCGGGCGACTTTTAGATCAGATACTCAGATAGTTAGATCCCCAGTCCGGTATATTTAGCCGTCGGTAGAATAGTCAGCGGAACATTGCCTGCACGAACATCGGCAAACATATTGCGTCGCTCATGAGCCTGAGATTTAAAAAACGGAAAGCGTACGGCAACCGCATCGCGGATTGAACTGACCGCCGCAGCGCCTAAGCCCACCTGAATACCATAGCCTTCATGATCGCGCGGGTCTGCCAGCATTTGCGAGCCAAAGATGCGCTTATAGAAAGCCATATGCTCCGGCTTGACTGCGGCAAGGCAAAAACTTGCATTGAAATATTCTGATGCCATCGCGGCAATGCGCAATGTCAGATAGGGAATGGCGGGAAATTCAGCGAGATAAGCAGGATCCGCAGCGAAACGTGTGGGATCGACAAAACTCATATTATTATCGAGCATCGGCCCCAGAATATCGGGAAATAATTTGGCGCTGGTACCGATGCGATGCTCTGCCGTAATGTGATGAACACGGAGCGTACTGACCAGAATACCGTCTATATAGACACCGTAAACATAGGCCTGATGATCACGGTCGACTTCATCAATAATGGTGCCAAGAAAATTGTCGTCCATGACATTGCGCGTCATATAGGAACGATAACGCAGCCGGCCGACCTCTTCCAGATCTTCTGCGTGTATAACCCGCCGGTATTCCACTCGATCCAGAAACTCCAGCATGTGCCGGGCAAAGTTCGAAAGGACTGGTGCTTTCGCAACCGGTTGAGAGACCGTCATCTATAATGTCCGCCACCAATAAACTAAAGCTCTGGTGCTGCCGTTTCATGAATATGCCACGCTTCATATTCCGCAAAACACACAGGAATACACATCCTATTTTAAACCCGCCTTCTATAAGCAAAATCTAAAATAAAGCGTAATTTCAAAGCACTAACCATTCCGGCAAATGTCTTATGTCCGGAACAAAATATATTCAGGAAACAGCAATAGCCCTCACGGGCATCACCTTGCATATCTGCCCGCTGATTTGAGGAAACAAATATGCTGGTAACCATTTCTCTTTATGTGTGACAAAAAGCAAGGGTCCAGACCGGCACAATTAATCTTTTTTATATTTGCCGCGAAATGAATGCATCGCCGGAGACAAATATCACCGGCATATTCTCAGGAAGAACCGCTGATCAGGAAGGAAGTTCGTCCGCCTGCGCAGCCTCTGCATGATTATTCGACATCACGGAGAGCGAGCGCCCGAGCTGCGCACTGATCTCATCGGCACTCAATGGTGCACCGAGCAAAAAGCCCTGTACCAGATCTGCACCACCGGTTCCGCGAATCAGTTTCAGTTGCTCTTCAGTTTCCACGCCCTCAATAGTGACGCCGAAACCAAGCTCATGAGAGAGCTGTGTCACACCGCGCAAAAGCATAAAGGCCCGTCTGTCCGTCACGATATCGCGGACGAAAGAACGGTCAACTTTGACCTTTGTCAGCGGCAATGTGTTCAGATAGCTGAGACTGGAATAACCGGTGCCGAAGTCATCAAGAGCAATGTTAATGCCTGAATTTTTCAACCGCTGCAGCATTTCGCAGGTTTTGACGCGGTCGCTGATAATTGCACTTTCCGTCACTTCAACTTCAAGCAGGTAAGACGGCAATTGCGCTTTCTGCAAAGCATCAACAACCATATCGACAATGCCGGAATTTTTCAGATCAATGGCCGAGAGATTGACCGACACGCCGATCTTATGCCCCCAGCCCGCGCAATCCTGACAGGCACGGTTCAGCATAAACTGCGTGAGTTCCGTAATAATCCCCATCTCTTCGGCAAGCGGAATATAGTCTGCAGGCCCGATAGGCCCGAATTTCGGATGATGCCAGCGGGACAGCGCCTCAACCGCCACAATACGCAGAGAATTCAGGCTGACAATCGGCTGATAGACAACTGTCAGACTGCCTGCATTGATTGCCTCTCGCAGATCATTTTTAAGCTTCTGCCGTGAGCGATATTTCGTATCCATTGCCTCTACGAAAGCAACCCAGCGGTCATGTTCGCTGCTTTTGGCCTCATAAAGCGCCAGATCGGCATTCACATGCAGACCACGAAGATCGACATTCTTCATAATATCAACCGCTACACCGGCGCTGATATCCAGATAGATCTGCTGGGACGCGAATTCATAAACACCGCTCAGATAGACCGTGACCTCATCCATAACAGTATTAATATGCGAGCGGTCTTTAATGCCCTGAATAAACAGAACAAATTCATCGCCGCCAAAGCGCGATGCCACAAAACGCTCTGCATCAAGCTGGCCGAGACGCTCCGCAAACTGCCGTAACAGCTCATCACCGGTGTGATGACCATATGAATCATTCACATGTTTGAAGTGGTTAAGATCAATGACAGCAAGCGCAACGAGATCATCAGGCTTATTGCCTGCGGTCAGTGCGCGAACCAGAGTTTCAAAATAGAAGCGGTTCGGCAATCCGGTCAGCCCGTCATAGCGTGCCATATGCTGGATCTGCGCTTCGGCCTCAATACGTCCTGTCACATCATCAAAAATCAGCACCGCTCCCTCTTCGCGACGCTGATTACACATCACCTCAATGTAGCGATTATTGCCGAAATGAAACACATCGCGCTGACGGCGGCCTTCCAGCAGCTCGTCAATCCGCATGCGTACATTGTCCAGCTCATCACGCGGAAACAATCCGTGCTTGCTGCAATAGCGCAGAACAACTTCAAACGGTCGGTTCAGAAGGCTGATATTTTGCGAGATATTCAGCATATCCCGCACCTGCTTATTGACCACAGCAATTGATGCACGGCCGTCCAGCATCACCAGCCCCTGAGGCATATTATTCAACGCCGTATCAAAACGGCTGACAACGGTACTGAGGCGGCGCTCATTCATTACGGCCGCAAACAGTGATTGTCGCAGACCATTGGCCATCTGAATATTGCTGAGAAAATACGGCACCAGCAATGCGCCGATAATCACATGATAAATACTGTCGACCAGAATAAATCCGAACAGAACCGGCACCAGAGCGCATACCGACATCATGACAACGGCATTACGCGACGCATAATTACGGCCGACAATCGAAACAACGGAGGCAAGAAGAATAGACAGGCTGGCCAGTTCGGCAAACGGATCATCGATCACATAGGTACTGTAGAAACAAAGCAGCCCGAGGATCAGACAAATTGCACAGGCACCCAAAAGATAGTGCATTTCCCAGCGATTGATTTTGTCGTGGGTGAGTCTGCTGAAATCCGCCCTGTCAAAAACATGCATATCATACATGCGGATACTGGTAGTCAGCGCGAACAGGCCGGAGAAGATAACAAAGACAATGTCGCCGGTTTTAAAATAAATAACCATGCAGGCCAGCATATGTGCGGCCAGTCCGAACCAAAGTGTTTCCCGGTTGCCATAAAGCGCTCTGACAAATGACAGGCGAACGTCCACCGGAATGTTGGTCTTAAATAACCATGTCATTTGTCACTGCTCCCCCTCGCCGGGGAAGAATGACAAAAATACTTTAAAAATAAGTTTCAAATTTTTCTACTTCTGAGTGTTTTTACATTAAAATCAATGCCATAGGTTGATACCCCCTTTGATAGGATTATTATCGCCGGGAACTATAAAAATATATTTAAAAATTATGATATTCGTAAGTTCTACAATAAAGATATATCCCGCAAACACAGCGCTTTCAGCCCGCGCGATCAGACTGTCCGCTGATCCCGCCTGAAAATCAATCCGCCAACAGTCGCAGATTTCACCCCTGCAGGCTGTGACCGCCATCAATTGTAATGGTTGTACCCGTCATATAACCGCCCGCATTGGAGGCAAGCAGCAACAATGCGCCTTCCAGATCACCATTTTCTCCAAGCCGGCGCATCGGGTTCTTCGCCTTAAGATAATTACTTGCCGGTCCTGTCATAAGCTCCTGATTAATCCCTGTCGGAAACCAGCCCGGAGCAATAGCATTCACGCGAATATTATGTGCGGCCCATTCAAGCGCCAGAGCCCGCGTCATCTGCGCCAAGGCTGCCTTAGACATGGAATAAGCAACAGCGCCTTTCTGCGGCATGTTTTTCAGAATACTGGTGGTGTTGATGATCGCACCGGCAATTTTGGCCTCAATCATCCGTCGTGCAGCTTCCTGCGCGACATTGAACGCCCCGACAACATTAACCGCGAAAACCTGCTCCATCATCTCGGCGGTTGTTTTCAAAGCACTCGCTTTGCAGGCAATACCGGCATTGTTAAACACCACACTGACGGTACCGAAATGCTTCTCCGCTTCGTCAAAGGCGGCAGCAATATCCGCACTGTCGGCAACATCGGCACAAATATGAAGGATATCCGGCTTTATAGTCTCGCAATCAGCACAGGAGGTCACAGGATGGCTGCGCGCGATGGACACAACTTTTGCTCCATGTGCGGCAAGTGTGTGCACCATATGATGCCCCAGCCCTGACGAACCGCCTGTCACCGCAATAACTTTATCTTTGACAGAAAATATATTCGGATGATTTGCGGACATCGCCCTCTCAATCAATTACTTTGCCGTCATACACAGCGCAAAATTTTACAATAATTATTCCCAATCACGCCGCTTTACAGTAGACAAATTCAGGCCGCTGAAAACTGACAATCCGGACGGTATTCCCGCTCCTGTTTTGCATTTTCCGGCTCTTACAGAAACACTGCCTCACTGCATAATCGTAAAACTAACCAACTGCCTGCGACTGCGCAACCACGACAAGGCCTGTTTATCATGCAAAAATCCCGCCCTCTGATTGCTGTCACCTCTGACATTCGTGATATTGACGGCAATAACTGGCACGCAACACCTTCGGAATATATTACAGCGCTTGCTGAAGTCGCTCAGGTAACACCGCTTCTGGTGCCGAATATCCGTGACAAGGTTGACCACGACGCCCTGTTCGCGGCGGTGCACGGCCTGCTCATCACTGGTTCCCGTTCCAATGTGCATCCGGAGCATTACGGACAGGAAGCCACAGAACAGCACGGCCCGTTCGATCCGGATCGCGATGCGACCACCCTGCCTTTGATCCGCGCTGCACTGGAACGGGGTATTCCCGTGCTTGGCATCTGCCGCGGTTTGCAGGAAATGAATGTCGCGCTTGGCGGCTCGCTGGCCAATGATATTCAGGAACTCAACGGCAAGAACGATCACCGCGCGCCGGTTTCCACAATCCGTGATGAGCGCTATGCGATTTCGCATCCGCTGGAGATTGCTGAAAACTCATGCCTTGCTGCGATTCTGGAAAGCACTGCAGTCAACACCAATTCTGTGCACCGGCAGGCGATTGACCGCCTTTCCGACAAGCTTGAGCCGCAAGCCGTAGCCGAAGACGGTACGATTGAAGCAGTTGTTGTGAAGGACGCACAGGATTTTGCGCTCGCAGTGCAATGGCATCCTGAATATTGGGTGCGCTCCGATGCACCTTCAGCCAAAATCTTTCAGGCATTCGGTGATGCTGTGCGCAAACATGCCGGCAAAGCAGAGTAAAAAATATACAGTATCACAGATCGCGGTTCTGAAACCCGCGATCTGTATTTCAGAACCGGTATTTCAATCCGCCGCTTAAAGAAAAAGACTGGAATTTCATTCCGGCTCCGTCCGGAAAATATTCCACGACCTCTCCGCTGGTCAGATTATACATTGTTGTATCAGCGGTTTTGTTGAAATAACGCTCATAATTACCGGCGAGGAAAAATGACGTCTGCGCAGTATAGGCATATTCTGTACGCGCACCGACGGACATGAATGCCAGGCCATCATATTTCTCAGTAAAGCGCAGGTTCCGCCGCCAATGATGATCTTCATCTCTGGATTTAAAGGCAAAACCACCCCTTGCCTGCACTGAGAATGTCCACGGTTCAAAGCTCTTACTTGCTTCCAGCCCTAAAAATGCTGTCGGATAACTCTGTTCATAACTGATAGTACGTTCACCATCAGGAATATCACCGGCATCATCACGAAATTCATTCCGACTATAAATATAGCTGCCACCATAGGCATCCCATTTCACATTGGTATATTTAAAGCCGCCATGCAGATTAATCAGCGCTGTTTCATTGAGGCGGAAATCATGCCCCAGCGCCAGATCAGCCGTTATATAACGGTTAAGCTGTGTATCGGGATGGATTGAGCGATGTGACCACGCATCGGAGCCATAACCGGCTGGCGGATCCATCAGCCAGTCATAATCTTTCATCCGGTTATTGCCGCTGAAACCGACCATCACATTGCCTGCCAGCGTCCAGTCATTATCAAATACGGCTTTGGCAGTTGCGGTCAGAACCGGAGCATCCGTCTTCCAGATCAGATGGCTGATCTTCTTGCCGGTATTATTATAAACCAGCTCATCCCCTTGCAGATGGATGTAACCAATTCCGCCCAGAAAAGAAAAATCAGGATTGCTGATCCGTATATCTGTGACTTGCGTGGGATTTAAATCTGCGGCACCAGCCGGCAAAGCTGCAACTAACAAAAACTGACTGCAAATAACTGCTGATACAGACTTCACAACACGCCCCCGCCTATGAATACAGGGCGTATTTAGAATATAATTTTACAAAATTTCAAATACTAAAATACTGAAACCTGCCTGTTTATGCGTATCAGGCAGGTTTACTTGTCGACTGGCGGATATGTAATTCCGGTTTAATCAGCGGCTGATCGCTATGCATTTCAACACCGTTGAGCTGATCCAGCAGAGCACGCGCTGCCTGACGACCGACTTCACGCTGGCCGTTCCAGACGGTTGTCAGTGCCGGTGTAGCAATTGCCGCCTCTTCCAGATCATCGTAACCGGTCACAGAAATATCTTCACCCGGCACCAGACCGGCACGGGCAATACCATTCATCAAACCAATAGCGACCAGATCATTCCAGCACACAGCTGCCGTCGGCTTGTCTTTCAGTGATAAAAATTGCGGTGCCACTTCAAAGCCGCCCTGCTTGGTGCGCGGCCCCGGAATACGCCATTCCGGCTTCACAGTCAGTCCGGCTTTTTCCATCGCATTGACATAACCCTGATAGCGGTCGCGACCTGTAGAGGTCTGATCCGTACCGCCGATCATCGCAATGCGGGTATGTCCGAGTGAAATCAGATGATTGGTCGCGAGGCTGATGCCATAGGCATCATCGCCGCGAAACACCGGCACATCTGCACCTTCCACATTACGGGCGATCAGCACCACCGGCAGACCGTTATTTTCTGCCAGTTCAATATCTTCCGCAGGCGTGCCGATGGCCGGAGACATGATTACGCCGTCTGCGCCGAGCTGCAAAAGCGTGTCCACAAATGTGCGCTGCTTTTCCAGCTGATCATAATGATTGCTGAGAATGAAAGTCTGGCGGGAGCGATCCAGCTCCGTTTCAATAGAGCGCAGAATTTCCGCAAAAAACGGGTTCATAATATCATGAACCACAACACCGATAATGCCGGAGCGCGATGTGCGCAGCGATGCGGCACGACGGTTATAAATATAACCGATGGCGCGGGCATGTTCCTTGATACGGTCGCGGGTCTGATCCGCCACCAGAGGACTGTCACGCAAAGCCAGAGAAACCGTGGCCGTTGACACGCCAAGCGCATCAGCAATGGTTGAAAGTTTGATCTTCTGGGCCAAAAGCCGTCCGCCCCTTATTCAACAATCATATTCACCGGAACCGGCAGTTCTGCGGTATAGTTATCTTCAGTAATCTTAGTTAATCAATATCTAGAATATAGTTTAACAAATAGCGAGACAGTTTTTAGCAACTTATCCGGCAAATTATTCAATACGGAACACAGAGCCGCCCTCACCTGCATTGTTCCGTTTTAATCGGCATCATCATCAGCCAGATCATCCGCCGTATCGGCTTCATCACTGGCAGCCGTGCGCAGCGGGCGACCGGCAGCAACAGCATTCAGATTATTTTCCATCCGCGCCAGTAATTTCAGCAGAACTTTCCGTTCTTTCTTTTCAAAACCGCGCAGGCAGTCTTTTTCAGTTTTGCGTACCAGCTTTTCAATCACACGGATAACATCATGCCCCTGATCGGTCAGAAACACATGAGTCTGGCGCTGATCGCTTTCCGATGCCTGTTTGGTGACAAAACCCTGTGCCTGCAAACGGCTGATCGTTTTTGTCACGGTCGGCGGGCGCACGCCCAGACGCTGCGCCAGAATACCGGGCGGCAGGCCGTCTTCTTCGGCAAGTTTCAGCAAAACCGCATCCTGCCCCGCATATAATCCGTGTTCCAGCAGCCGTGTGGCTAAGATCGTGCGCATCATCCGCGCATTGTGCTGTAACGGCTGAAGAATAGCAGTTTTGCCTGTCTTGCTCATATGCACCCCACCTGTCCGTATATAAAAGCATTTCCAGCAAAAACCGGAACCGGTTTTGCGTCAGGAAATGCTCTATTTCATAAACAACCTAATTGAAGGTGTTATGACTGACAAGCAGCAGTCTGGTCTCAGCTGCAAAGTCAGGACAACGGGCATAAAGGCGTATTTAGAATAGCCGCAGCCACACTCAGCCGTTATGATGCCCTTCACTTGCACATATCAGAGGAGAAATATTTTGCCGGAGATCACCCAGCACGCCAGTTCCGCCCTTTCTGACAGAGTGCCGCAAACCAGCGAGGCTCTCGTAACTGAGCCGCTGCAGGACACTATTCCTGAAAATCTCATTGCTGTCTTACCGCTGGGTGCCCATGAGCAACACGGACTTCATCTGCCTTTTGAGACAGACACGATTATCGCCGAGAGCATAGCCGCACGATTGGCAGAAAATTTGCCGGAGCATATTACCGCGCGCTTTCTGACAACTGAGCCGGTTGGCTATTCTGTTGAACATATGGATGTGGAAGGCAGCCGTACGCTGGCTTTTTCTGAAGCAGTGAACCGCTGGATCGGCATCGGCGAAAACCTCTGCGCTGCCAATATCCGCAAGCTGGTTATCCTCAATGCCCATGGCGGCAACTCTCCTTTGGCAACCATCGTCGCTACAGAACTGCGCGCGCGTCTGGGGATGCTGGCCGTGGCAACCCACTGGACAAGGTTCGGCATACCGGAAGATCTCATCAGTGCGGAACAAAAGCACCTTGATATCCACGCAGGCTATATCGAAACTTCCGTCATGCTGGCCTTGGCACCCGAGCTTGTGCAGATGGATAAGGCGCAGAATTATATCAATGAACAGGCAAAATTCATTGAAGAGTTTCAATATTTGCGTGCCTATGGCCCGCACGCTTTTGGCTGGATGATGAGCGATCTGAACAAGCAGGGTGCCGCCGGCAATGCTTTACGCGCCAATGCGCAAGATGGCGAGAAAATCATCGCCCATGCAGTGAGCGGCCTGACCGGCCTGATGGATGATGTCCACCGGTTTGATATCTCGGTCTTTGGGCAATCGCCTGCACTCTGAAAACTGAGAACAATCGCACCGAGGTGATTGCTCTATATAACTAGTCTGTTCTATAGAATTACGGTTTCGCAATTCTTATATGCACAAAGATTTCAACACACAGACCGTTTCGGCTCCCGGCATCACCTGTCCGATCCGGTAAAAATTCTGACAATGAAGAGGCACTCTACCCATGAGCGATAGCCCTGTAGCAGATCAGGTTGCGACTGGCGCAACCACACTCCCTAAAATTCCGGTTACCGTGCTGACCGGCTATCTCGGCTCCGGCAAGACCACCCTGCTCAACCGTATTCTCAGTGAGAACCACGGCAAACGCTATGCTGTCATCGTTAATGAGTTCGGTGAAATCGGCATTGATAATGATCTCATCGTCGAGTCCGACGAAGAAATCTATGAAATGAACAATGGCTGCATTTGCTGCACCGTGCGCGGCGACCTGATCCGCGTGGTTGAAGGTCTGATGCGCCGTCCGGGTCGTTTTGATGCGATCATTGTGGAAACCACCGGCCTTGCCGATCCGGTACCGGTTGCCCAGACATTCTTCATGGATGATGACGTGCGTGCCAAAACCCAGCTTGATGCTGTGGTCGCCCTTGTTGATGCCAAACATCTGCCACTGCGCCTGAAAGACAGTAAAGAAGCCGAAGACCAGATCGCTTTTGCCGATGTGGTTCTGCTCAACAAGACCGATCTGGTTAATGCGCAGGAACTTAGTCATGTCGAAGCGACAATCCGTGCCATCAATCCGCATGCGATTATTCACCGTACCCAGCGCGCAGAAATTGATCTGACGAAAGTTCTGGATCGCGGTGCTTTTGATCTCCAGCGTGCGCTGGAAAATGATCCGCATTTCCTCGATCATGATCATCCGGATCATGTTTGCGGCCCTGACTGCGATCACGACCATGGGCACGATCATCATCACCATGACCACGGACACGACCATCATGGTCATCACCACCATCATGATCACGACCATAGCTGCGGCCCAGATTGTAATCATGACCATGGGCATGACCACGGCCATGCTTCAGCGATCCACGACGTAACGGTTATGTCCGTATCTCTGCGCACCGGTGAGCTGGATGCCGCGAAATTCTTCCCGTGGATTCAGAATGTAACGCAGGTTCAGGGGCCGGATATTCTGCGCCTCAAAGGTATCATCGCTTTTGCCGGCGACGATGACCGCTATGTGGTACAGGGCGTGCATATGATTATCGAAGGCGATCACCAGCGTCCGTGGAAACCGGATGAAAAGCGCGAAAGCCGTCTGGTCTTTATCGGTCGTAATCTGAATGAGCAGGCACTGCGTTCCGGCTTCGAGAAATGTAAATAACCATGCCGACGATTGCCCCTATTGATCTGGGAAGCCACTGCCTGAAAGTTGGCTTCCTCAATGATAATGCCTATTATGCACTGGCCGATGGTACACTCCATTGGCTGGATGAAGCGCATAAAACCGTAACCATGCATGACGGTTTGCTCTGCGTTGCACCGACGGCTGACAATAAAGCCCTGATCACCGGCGGTGAAGACGGGCGCATCTGTCAGACTGACGAAAAAGGTAATGTGCAGGAACTGGCGGTTCTGCCGCGCAAATGGATCACTGCGGTTGCCAGTGGCCCTCATGGTTCAGTGGCCTATGCTTCAGGCCGTACCGCATGGGTGCGTGAAGCCAATGGCAAAACCACCGAATTTGCCCATGAGCGCAGTGTTGAAGGTGTTGCTTTCGCACCCAAAGGCCTTCGCCTCGCCATTGCCCGCTATAATGGTGCGACATTGCATTGGGCAGGCACTGCCGGCAAACCTGTTGATCTGGAGTGGAAAGGCGCACATACCGGCGTGATCTTTTCACCGGACGGTCGTTTTCTGATCACCACCATGCAGGAAAATGCTCTGCATGGCTGGCGTCTGGAAGATAACCGCAATATGCGCATGACCGGTTATCCGGCCAAGGTCAAAGACTGGTCATGGAGTCCTAAAGGCAAATGGCTGGCCACTTCCGGCGCTCCTGCGGCAATCATCTGGCCATTCGCAGGCAAAGACGGTCCGATGGGCAAAGCGCCGCTGGAACTTGGCCTGCGCGGTGACACAATGGTTACAGCCGTTGCCTGCCATCCGGTCGAGGATATTGTCGCTGTCGGCTATCAGGACGGAATGGTACTGCTCTGTCGTTTTGCCGATCAGAAAGAAGTGCTACTGCGTCGTCCGGGTAAAGGCGCCATCAGCTCAATGGGCTGGGATAAAAACGGTACACGCCTCGCCTATGGTGCGGAAACCGGTGATTGCGGCCTGATTAATATTCAGTGGTAATACAAGAAAAAAGCGGCTTCAGAGCCGCTTTTTTTAAACATCTAAGATCGAATTACTTCTTCGATTGTTCCAGTGCCTGCTCGCTCTGAGTGGCCGGTTCCTGTGCTTCCGGCAGGGCTTTCAATTTATCCGTTTTGTCTTTGGTCTTTGTCGTCACAGCCTGCGACATTGCAGGTGCGCCATCCGGCCCCTGCCCCGAGAGCCAGGCAGTCACCAGCGACACATCTTTCGCACCGATCATATGACCGGCCTTCACCACGCGCGCATCCACTTTTGCACCGCTGGTACGCAGCAAGTCCGAGAGTGCAGGCGCAAAAGGCGCATACATCTTGTCATCGGCGCCGGTCACAACGAGCACCTTAGCTTTACTCAGATTAGCTGCCGGTGTCTGATCCAGCACCGGCATAGAGCGCATCAGAACAGCTTTTTTCACCAGATCAGGATGCAATATCATTGTGGCGGCCAGCAGATTGGCACCATTGGAATAGCCGACAAAAGTGGTGCGGCTCAAATCAATCTGATCGTCTTCAGAGAGCTTGGTCAGGAAACTGACAAAAGCATCCGCTTCATTGCGCACGTCTTTCTGGTCGAATTTTACCGGCGTGATGCGGGCATACCAGCGTGTGCGACCTTCCTGCAAAACCCGCCCGCGGATACCGAGCAGCGTGGCACGCGGCCAAACCTCCTGCGCAAACGGCACAAGACTGGTTTCATTACCGCCGGAACCATGCAGCAGGACAATCGTTTCACCGCTGCCGTTTTCCGGCTTGGTAAAATGATAAACAAATTTCTGACTGCGGGAAATTGCCTCTTTTACCACCTTGCTCACATCTTTCGCTGCTTCAGCAGCATCCGCTTTAGGATTACGCATGGTCAGCCCCGCGCCTGTGGCTGGTGTCATTATATCTGATTTCTTCATAAATGCCGCATTACCGGAAGCTGTTTCAGCACGGGACGGCGCCTCCTGCGCAAGCACAGCCTGCGGCAGAAACGAGATCAGCATAGCTGCCACAGTGGCAGAAGCGGAGAAAGAGAATAATTTGTTTACCATAGGAGAAGTTTTGCCGGACAAATATTAAAATAATCTAACAAGTCGGTAAATTGATGCATTGCGTGCCTGTAAAGGCGCATTTTACGGAGAGTTGCAATTCTGGCAAACTCAAAACAGGCCACTCTCTAAATCTCAATCGCGGCGAAAACATGCCATCAATAATTATTTTAACTTCATGCCGCATAATAAAAATCTTCAACAGATATTCCGCCTCATCAGCAATACCGGAACCAAATGACATATAAACCAGCTCTGGTCTTCTTAGCACTTCTGGCTCAGGCTTTTTTCAGTCTGGTTCTGATTATCATCACCGTTTGGGGCAGTCTTGCACTCCATTATCAGCTGACAGAATCGCGCCTGCTCACTTATGCTGCAATCGGCATATGGGTGCTGGTTGCGTTGACTGCACTCAGCACACTCTGGTTCACCGACCTGCAACATTATCGCAAAGCCGCATTTATCAGCTTTGCAATCCTGTTCGCAATTTTGCTGATCTGGTGGCATGGCATCAAGCCATCGCTGAACCGCGACTGGGCACCGGAAGTCGCACAAACAGTCACCGCCGAGTATAATGGCGATATGGTGCGGCTCGATCATATCCGTGATTTTGACTGGCGCACGGAAAAAGACTTTACCGTTAACTGGAAAAGTGCCGATTATGATCTGAGCCAGATTAAAAGCGTTGACCTGTTTTTGTCCTATTGGGCGGGGCCTGCGATTGCCCACACATTGGTCAGTTTCGGATTTGAAGACGGGAGACAGGTCGTTTTCTCCGCAGAAATCCGCAAAAAACGCGGACAGGCTTTCTCTGAAATCGGCGGGTTCTTCAAAGATTTTGAACTGGCAATGATCGCGGCAGAAGAAAGCGACATTATTTATCTGCGCACCAATGTGCGCGGTGAGCATGTCTATCGCTATCATGTGGATATTGAACCGGAACAGGCACGGCAGCTTTTCAGACTATATACTGATACAGCCAACCGCCTGAGCAAAGAAGCCGGTTTCTATAATACACTGACCGCCAATTGCACGACCGTTGTCTTCGACATGGCACGAATTCTCGACCCGTCGATCGCACTTGATTATCGCGTGCTGCTCTCCGGTTATCTGCCTGAATATATGTTTGAAAAACAACTGATTGTAACGGCTGAGACCAATACGCAATCGATGCGTCTCAATGCGGATATCAGTGAGCAGGCAAAAGGCAGCCGCGAAGGCTATTCACAACGTATCCGCACTATGGCCGTGCCTCAGCCTCAGGCGGCAGAATAAAACACCGGTGCCGCATCATTATAAATGCGGCACCAAGAAAACCAGAGCGTGTTGCGTTTCATTGAACCCACGGCTCTCGCTCTGTTTCTTTATTTTAACGCATGTCTTTATCCCAAAACCGGTGTCCACTTTTGGGAGACATGTTTTAGTCGAGAGCAGCAGTAACGATGAACTCTACTTTGTAGCCCGGAGTTGCCAGATGGGCAGAACCGGTTGCGCGTGCCGGTGTGTTTGCAGCATCAACCCATGCTTCCCAAACCGCGTTCATTTCTGCGAAATCTTTCATGTCATCCAGCCAGATAATGGTCTGGAGGATTTTGGATTTGTCGGTACCGGCAACAGCCAGCAGACGATCAACTTCAGCCAGTGCGGTTTTGCACTGTTCAGTCACGCTTGCATTTTCTGTACCAACCTGACCGGCCAGATAAACAGTGTTGCCATGGACAACCGCACCGCTCATACGCTTGCCGGATTCGAAACGCTTAACAGACATAGTTCTTCCTCTCATTGTAAATTCGATAAAGCCTTATAAGCATCAAAGCGCGCCAAGACTATTTGTCAGGGTCAAGAAAACGGAAAACAGCACATATTTTTTCGGAATAATGTGAGCAATCCTTATGCTGACCGAATATTCCGCTCCATTCTTGACTCAAAACCTGCCTGCATCTATAAGCCGCCCCACGTTCAGATATTTTTTGCAAGGTCGTTCATCGACCGCGTCTGAACCAGCTCCTGTTAAAAAACAGATTTAAGAAGGGCCGCACACCGCGGTATTAAACAAATGAAGCGCACATATCAGCCATCTAAACTCGTCCGCAAGCGTCGTCACGGTTTCCGTTCGCGCATGGCTACTCCAGGCGGTCGTAAAGTTATTGCAGCCCGCCGCGCACGCGGTCGCGGCAAGCTTTCTGCATAATTGTTGCTCCGCGTAGAGCGGTGACACAACAAGCAAATAAGCAGACCAAAACACTCCGCCTTCGCAAGAGAGCGGAGTTTTTGGCTGTTCGCAGCGGGGAAAAGCGTCGCGGCAAATATTTCCTTCTGGAAGTAAAACAGCGCGATGAGGCAACCAGCAAACAGGCAAAAACCGGTGAAAACCCGCGTGTCGGCTTCACGGTTACCAAGAAAAACGGCAATGCGGTTATCCGCAACAGAATCCGCCGCCGCCTGAAAGCCGCCGCTGCACTCAATGAGGCCGCAATGGCTCCGCAAACTGATTATGTTATTGTTGCACGCAGGGAAGCGTTAAACGCCCCCTTCAGCGCACTGACCAGAGAGCTCTCAAAGCGGTTTAAATGACCGTTTCTCAAAATAGGCCTGAATTATATTGTCTCAGCGTTCGCTTTTCTGAATGGCTCGTATTATAAGGCAGGCACTTAACTCTGACAGGTATGGGGCATATTCTGCACAGCGCTCTGTCAGCCAGCATATTATACGCTAGGACAGCGCAGCGGTTTTGCGCACTTAGCTGTAATGAACTGACAGGAACCAGGACCCGTCAATGGAAAAAAATCGTAACTTCTTTCTCACCATTGGCCTGTCGATTCTGATTCTCACGCTCTGGCAGGTATTCTATCTGGGGCCAAAGACTGAGGCTCAGAGAGAACAGGCACGGATTGAAGCGCAGAATACTCAGAATGCGCAGGCAACATCCGCCAATGGTGCAACATCTGCCAATATCCCGCAGGGCAATGCGCCTCAGGCTGGTATTCCGGGTCAGACAGCAGAGGCTCAGGGAGCAAAACCTGTTACCCGTGAAGCAGCGTTGACTCAGAGCAAGCGTATCAGCATTGATACACCGCGCGTCAGCGGCTCGATCAATACTGTCGGCGCCCGTCTCGATGATCTTTTCCTGAAGGATTATCGCGAAACCGTTGATCCGAAATCCCCTGAAATTGAACTACTTGCGCCTTCAGGCGTGAAAAAGGGCTATTTCGCTGAACTCGGCTTCTCCGGCAATGATGCAATCGGCACTGTTCCGGGTCCTGCAACCGAGTGGAATATTGAAGGCAATGACAAGCTCACTCCTTCAACACCGGTAACCCTGACCTATGCCAATGAAAAAGGCATCCAGTTCAAGCGCGTGATCTCCGTTGACGAGAACTATATGTTCGCCGTTGAGGATACGATCACCAACCCGACTGATGCTGCCGTTTCGCTCAGCTCCTATGGCCGCGTAACCCGTTTTGAAAAGCCTGAACATGCCAGCGGCACCTATGTGCTGCATGAAGGTCTGATCGGCGTTGTCGGCGATCAGGGTCTGCAGGAAATTTCCTATTCCAAGATCGAAGACAACAAGAACATGCCGCTTGCCAAAGCAACAGGCGGCTGGCTTGGCATTACCGACAAATATTGGGCTGCGACACTGATTCCGCCGCAGAACGAAAGCTTTGAAGCACGCTTCTCTTACTTCACTGACGGCACACCACGTTATCAGGCTGACTTCCTCAGCGCGCCTGTAACCATTGCTGCCGGTCAGAACACCGTCATCAAGAACCATGTTTTTGCCGGTGCTAAAGAAGTTGCCAAGATCAAAGAATATGAAGAAAAGCTCGGCATCAAGCAGTTCGAACTGCTGATCGACTGGGGCTGGTTCTACTTCATCACCAAGCCGATGTTCTATCTCATCGACTGGATCTATAAATTCTCAGGCAATTTCGGTGTCGCTATTCTGGTGGTTACCGTTCTGCTGAAAGCCCTGTTCTTCCCGCTGGCCAACAAGTCCTACAAGTCGATGGCCCGCATGAAGATGATGCAGCCTGCGATGCTGGAAATCCGTGAGAAATATGCGGATGACAAAGTTAAGCAGCAGCAGGAAATGATGCAGCTTTACAAGCGCGAGAAGATCAACCCGCTGGCCGGTTGCTGGCCGGTGCTGGTGCAGATTCCTGTATTCTTTGCGCTCTATAAGGTTCTTTATGTCACCATCGAAATGCGTCATGCGCCGTTCTTTGGCTGGATTCATGACCTTGCTGCGCCGGATCCGACATCGCTGTTCAACCTGTTTGGTCTGCTGCCTTGGGATGTTCCTGCATTCCTGATGATCGGCGTATGGCCGCTGATTATGGGTGTCACCATGTTCCTGCAGATGCGCATGAACCCGACCCCGCCGGATCCGACACAGGCTGCGATCTTCACATGGATGCCGATTATCTTCACATTCATGCTGGCTGCATTCCCTGCAGGTCTGGTTATCTACTGGGCATGGAACAACACATTGTCCATTCTCCAGCAGGGCATGATCATGAAACGTCAGGGTGCCAAGATCGAACTTTTTGACAACCTGAA
>NZ_ANNO01000497.1:0-6532 GCF_000409565.1 Pseudochrobactrum sp. AO18b | reverse complement strand
GGGGGGGCTTTTTTATATCTGAAGCGCATTGACGGTTGACAAAAGCCACTGAAAGCTCAATGCCATAAAGAACAGTGTTATGTTACAATGACACGGATATAAGCCACAGGAAGAATTGAGTGACCGAAGCAGAACTGGCCGTCGCAAAAGAAGCAGAGAAATATGCAGCACTTGTTGCCGAGGGGAAGGCTCTCTTCAACAAGCGATGGATTTTTATCCGCGGCGTGCCGTCAATGAAATTTCTCCCGCCGGAAGGCCCTGTTGAAATCGCTTTCGCCGGTCGCTCCAATGTCGGCAAATCCTCGCTGATTAATGCGATTGTCGGCCAGAACGGCTTGGCACGCACATCCAACACGCCGGGTCGTACGCAGGAGCTCAACTATTTCGTACCGGATGGCTATTCCGGTGAAAATGGTGATCTGCCGCCTTTGGCACTCGTGGATATGCCAGGCTACGGTTTTGCTGAAGCGCCGAAATCCATGGTCGATGCATGGACACGTCTGGTCTTCGATTATTTGCGCGGCCGCACCACACTGAAACGTGTTTATGTGCTGATTGATGCCCGTCACGGCATTAAAAAGAATGATGCGGATGTGCTGGATCTATTGGATAAAGCCGCTGTCTCCTATCAGATCATTCTCACAAAAATCGACAAGATCAAGGAAGCAGGCGTGCCGCGCCTGATGGCAGAAACACAGAAAGCGATTGCACGCCGTCCGGCCGCTTTCCCGCAGATTCTCGCCACATCCTCCGAAAAAGCCATCGGCTTTGATGCAGTGCGCGCTGCGATTGCCCTGCTGACCAAGGAATAGGAACCACGCCAGGTGGTTTCTTTATCACTCACATAACCCTTCATGCCGTGGAGTGCTCCATGACCGCGACAAGCCCTGAAATCCAAGCACAACTCCTCTCAGCCGCCCTGCCCTTCATGCAGCGCTATGAGAATAAAACAGTCGTCGTCAAATATGGCGGGCATGCCATGGGCGATGCAGCATTGGGCAAGGCCTTTGCCCGCGATATCGCGCTGCTCAAACAATCCGGCATCAACCCGATTGTTGTTCATGGCGGCGGTCCGCAGATTGCTGCAATGCTTGGCAAGCTTGGCATTGAATCCCGCTTTGAAGGCGGTTTGCGCGTTACCGATGAAAAGACGGTTGAAGTGGTTGAGATGGTTCTCGCCGGTTCAATCAACAAAGAAATCGTGGCGATGATTAATGCCGAAGGCGAATGGGCAATCGGCCTGTGCGGCAAAGACGGCAATATGGTTTTCGCTGAAAAAGCACACAAGACCTATCGTGATCCGGATTCCAATATTGAGCGCGTGCTTGATCTGGGCTTTGTCGGGGAACCGGTAGAAGTTGACCGCACATTGCTTGATCTGCTTGCACGCTCCGCCGTTATTCCGGTGATTGCGCCGGTTGCACCGGGTCGTGACGGCAATACCTATAATATCAATGCAGACACCTTTGCCGGCGCAATTGCCGGTGCGCTGAGCGCAACACGTCTGCTGTTTCTCACCGATGTACCGGGCGTTCTGGATAAGAACAAAAACCTGATCAAGGAATTGTCGGTTGCAGATGCGCTGGCGCTGATTGAAGACGGCACCATTTCCGGCGGCATGATCCCGAAAGTGGAAACCTGTATTGATGCAATCCGCCGTGGCGTTGAAGGCGTGGTTATCCTCAACGGTAAAACTCCGCATTCCGTATTGCTGGAATTGTTTACGGAGCACGGTGCCGGCACGCTTATCGTGCCGTAACTCACAATGCGCGCTTATCGTGCTTTAATCAAAAAATCCCGCAATTGCGGGATTTTTTCTTACTGCCATAACAACAAAAACAGAATGCCGGTAACAATCAGGATACATCCGGCTACTTCCATACGGTTGATACGCTCTTTAAAAATGAACACTGCCGAGATGAAAGTAAAAATCAGCTCAATCTGCCCGAGCGCACGCACATAGGCCACCTGCTGCAAGGCCATGGCCGTAAACCAGCCCATTGATCCCACCACGCTGGACAGGCCAACTAGCGATGATGAGCGCCATGATTTCAGCACCAGAACAATCTCATTCTTGTCCTTAATCAGCATCCAGACCAGCATGAAAACCGTCTGGAATGTCGTCACACAGGCCAAAGTTACCGCTGCCTGCATAATCGGGTTCGGGCCATCCAGCGAAAGCGCTGCGGAGCGATAAGCCACGGCGGAAATACCGAACACACCACCCGAAGCAATACCGATCAAAGCTGTACGGCTGACCAGAGCTTTAAACAAATTGCCCCAGCTCAGCGGCATACGTGCGACTGAAATCAGCATTACGCCCAGCACACCAACAATAATTGCCAGAACGGCACCGGTCGTCAGGCGTTCTCCCAGCAGGATCAGACCAAAGATTGCCGCCTGCACGGGCTCGGTTTTGGAATAGGCCGTGCCCACTGCAAAGTTGCGCAGGGTAAACAAATAAACCAGCATGATAGTGGCGAAGATCTGTGCCAGCCCGCCGACAACACTCCAGAACAGGAATGCGCCGTTAAGTTGCGGCAAAGCAAAGCCCGCAAAGAAATGCAGTCCCAGCACATAAAGAATGGCAACAGGAAACCCATAGCCAAAACGCACAAAACTGGCGCCTCTGGTGCCGAGCTTGCCTTGCAGTTTCTTTTGCAGTGTCGTGCGCACATTCTGCATAAAGGCAGCGGCAATTGTAATCGGTATCCAGAGTTCCATGATTATGCAGTGCTTTTCTGTTTTGTAGAAATATATCAGGCTCTGTTTGCCCTGCCCCGCCGCTAAATACAAGCCACTCGCTTCAGCGCTTAAGTGTCACGATAAATAAAGGCTGATCTTTACAAAACTTCGTGGCATAACACCTGCATGACCAATTTACCTGAACCGCGCCACTTCGCCCATGTCACTGACTGGGTGTTTGATATGGATAATACGCTCTACCCGCACGACACTAATCTGTTCTCGCAGATTGATGTGCGGATGACATCTTATGTCTCAGAACTGTTGCAGCTGCCACGCGATGAGGCGCGCAAGGTTCAGAAGCGGTTCTATCAGGAATATGGCACCACCCTGAAAGGGCTGATGGAATGTCACAAGATTGACCCTGACGACTTTCTCGCCAAAGTGCATGATATCGATTACACATGGCTGAAACCTGACCCGCTTCTGGGTGAAGCCATTGCCCGCCTGCCCGGCCGCAAATTCATCTATACCAATGGCGACCGCAAACATGCGGAAAATGCGGCAGCACAGCTTGGTATTCTCGACCGTTTCGATGATATTTTCGATATTGTTGCCGCACAGCTGGTGCCGAAGCCGGAGCGTGCACCTTATGAGCTGTTTTACAAACAATGCGGTATCAATCCGCAAAAAGCAGCAATGTTTGAAGATCTGGCGCGCAATCTCACAGTGCCAAAATCCACCGGCATGCGCACAGTTCTGATTGTGCCGAATAATTTTGAACCGGATTTCAGTGAGATTTGGGAAAGCGATCCCGCCTTTACTGACAGCGTGGATTTTGTCACGGATAATCTGACAGAGTTTCTGACTGCGCTACACCCGTAAATGCATCAACCCGTACACAGCAAACGCCGCTTCACTTCACTGGAAGCTGTAATCGATGCAGCCGCGCACCGGTTGCTCGATCAGTTGCCGCAGCATGGCCTCTCCGGCGCACTGGTTGAATTTCTGGTTTTCGGGCTGAAACAGGCATGGGCATGCCTGTTCGGCGGCGCCATGCTTGGCCTGATTATTCTCAGCAAATATCTCTGGGCAGACGGTTCTGCCCTGCCGCAACTGATCACACGCTATGATTTCCTGTTTCTGTCAGCCATCACCATTCAGTTGCTGATGCTGTTGTGCCGCTTGGAAACCTTACGTGAAGCCAAGGTCATCCTGATTTTCCATATTGTCGGCACGGCAATGGAAATCTTCAAAACTCATATGGGGTCGTGGATTTATCCGGAAGAAAATCTGTTCCGTATCGGCGGCGTGCCGCTGTTTTCCGGCTTTATGTATGCGGCAGTCGGCTCCTATATGGCACGGATCAACCGGATTTTTGACATCAGACTGGCAAACTATCCGCCATTACCGCTGACTTTTGCACTCGCCACCGGCATTTATATCAATTTCTTCAGCCACCATTATCTGCCGGATATGCGCTGGCTGCTCTTCGCCGTCACCGCATTGATGTTCTGGCGTACCAGCATGCATTACCGCGTGTTCCGTTTTCGCCACCGTATGCCGTTGCTGCTGGCGTTCTTCCTGACTTCACTGTTCATCTGGATTGCCGAAAATATCGGCACATGGTCACGCGTCTGGCTCTATCCCGGTCAGCATGATCAATGGGTGCCGGTCTCCCTGTCCAAGCTCGGTGCATGGTATCTGCTGATGATTATCTCTGTTGTGCTGGTGACAGTTATTCATCCGCCGAAACAGCCCGACGACAGATAATAAAAAACGCCGGTGCTTTTGCACACCGGCGTTTCAATTTCTCATTATCAGCACTTACAGATCGTAGTGATCTTTCACGACATTCCATGCCTCATCGGCCGTATCCACATAATGAAACAGCTCCAGATCTTCCGGCGAAATTGTGCCCTGCTCGGAGAGATACGGAATATTGATCGCCTTCGTCCAGAACTCTTTGCCGAACAGCACCAGCGGCACACGCTCCATACGGCCGGTCTGCATCAGGGTCAGCGTCTCAAACAGCTCATCCATGGTACCAAAACCACCCGGAAAGACGGCAAAAGCCTTGGCACGGAACAGGAAATGCATCTTGCGCAATGCGAAATAGTGGAAGTTGAAGCACAATTCCGGCGTGACATAGGCATTCGGTGCCTGCTCATGCGGGAGCACAATGTTCAAACCGATAGACGGCGCACCAATATCAGCGGCACCACGGTTGCCCGCTTCCATCACACCCGGCCCGCCACCGGTCACAACCACAAATTCGCGATAATAGGTTGAAGCCGAATATTCCGAACAGCGGCGGGCAAATTCACGCGCTTCTTCATAATAGACGGAATTAGCTTCAAGGTTCTTTTTCTGAACTTCATTTTTCGCAGCCCATGCCTCGCCGCCCGGCTCAGGAATACGCGCGCCACCGAACAGTACGACAGTCGACTTGATGCCGCGCTCTTCCATAATCATTTCCGGCTTCAGCAGCTCAAGCTGCAAGCGGATCGGGCGTAGTTCCCGCTTGGTCATAAATTCCGCATCACTGAATGCCAGCTTATAGGCAGGCGCACGGGTTTGCGGTGTATCCGGCACCGCAGCGACGCGCTTAACAGTTTCACCGGAATTGCTGAAAGGTGTCCAGCCATCTTTCTCAAGCGGATTCATGCAATATCATCCTGTTGTGGCAGCGACATCAATTATAAAAAAGCAAGCCACTGTTCGTGTTTCCATATTGAGTGTCTGAATCAAAAATCGTCAGGCCGAGACGAAAAGGGTGATTTCGAGAACCGGAACGGAGCGTACCTATTGTACGTGAGTACCGGAAGCCCAGAAATTGCCCTTTGCAGGCCGGCATGGCGACTTTTAGATCAGATACTGAGGCATATAGTGCAAAAGCGGCAATGCCAAGATTGACCATGCTTTGAGCATAGCCTAATCATTTGCCGAAAATATTCCGTAATCTGTATATTTCGTCAGGCATTTCGTCTGAATGACGAAATAAATACGATTTAATTCCGTTTCAACACCTCAGGAGCAGTAATATGTCCCAGCCTGATCTGTCCGCTCTCGAAAAAATTATCACAAAAGCTTTTGATGAGCGTGACACAGTCTCGGTATCAACCACCGGAGAAATCCGTGATGCCGTCGCACAATCCCTCTTGCTGCTCGATCAGGGTAAAGTACGCGTTGCCGAAAAACAGGCAGACGGTAACTGGACAGTCAATCAGTGGCTGAAAAAAGCAGTTCTGCTTTCCTTCCGCCTCAACCCGATGGAAATCATCAAAGGCGGCCCGGGCGCATCCGTCTGGTGGGACAAAGTCGCTTCCAAGTTTGACGGCTGGTCTGCCGACGAGTTTACACAGGCCGGTTTCCGCGCTGTGCCAAACTGCGTTGTACGACATTCCGCTTATATTGCACCAAATGCCATTCTGATGCCGTCTTTTGTTAATCTCGGCGCTTATGTCGGGGAAGGCACGATGGTTGATACATGGGCAACTGTCGGCTCCTGCGCTCAGATCGGCAAGAATGTCCATCTGTCCGGCGGTGTCGGCATCGGTGGTGTGCTTGAGCCATTGCAGGCTGAACCAACCATCATCGAAGACAATTGCTTTATCGGCGCCCGTTCGGAAGTTGTGGAAGGCTGCATCATCCGCGAAGGTTCGGTGCTTGGTATGGGTGTCTATATCGGCAAATCCACCAAAATCGTCGACCGCGCCACCGGCGAAGTCTTCTATGGCGAAGTACCACCCTACTCAGTTGTTGTTGCCGGTACTATGCCGGGTAAACCACTGCCAAATGGCGAAGCAGGCCCGAGCCTTTATTGCGCGGTTATCGTTAAGCGCGT
>NZ_ANNO01000496.1:0-12835 GCF_000409565.1 Pseudochrobactrum sp. AO18b | reverse complement strand
GGGCCTCAAGCCCGCCGCTTTTTGTTTGCACTACCGTCAATTAACGACGGGTGCTTGAAGGCGAATGATCGCCAAAGCCGTTAGCGGAACCGTCACTATAGGTTTCGGTCTGTGTGCTGGTTACAGTCGCATTCGCAGTTACAAATGTCTGGTCAGCACCATACAGATTGTCTGGAATACCGGCATTTGGATTTTCAGCAAAAGCAGCACCGGCAGTCAGAGCAAGAGCGGCAACAGTCAAAGCAATCTTTTTCATTTTCATATTCCTTTTATAGGCCGGTCATTTTCAACGGATCAGTTGGGAGGTCTGTTCATCAGACGTTGAAATCCGGCTGTCATTCATAATGTTGATATTATGCGGAGGAGGTACCGGCTAAATTAGCCGTTATAGCTGGATGGTGAATTATCACCGAAACCGTGAGCCGAACCGTCTGTAAAGGTTTCAGCCTGCGTGCTTTTCACGGTTGAAGTGGTAATCACAGGTGTCTTGTCATTGCTGTACAGATCATCAGGAATGCCAACATTTGGATTTTCAGCAAAAGCGGCACCGGCGGTCAGAGCAAGGGCGGCAACAGTCAAAGCAATCTTTTTCATTTTCATATTCCTTTTATAGGCCGGTTATTTTCAACGGATCAGTTGGGAGGTCTGTTCATCAGACGTTGAAATGCGGCTGTCATTCATAGTGTTAATGTTATGCGGAGGAGGTACCGACGAAATTAGCCGTTATAGCTGGATGGTGCATTATCACCGAAACCGTGTGCGGAACCGTCTGTAAAGGTTTCAGCCTGTGTGCTTTTCACAGTTGAAGTGGTGATCACGGGTGTCTTGTCATTGCTGTACAGATCATCAGGAATACCCGCATTTGGGTTTTCAGCAAAAGCTGCTCCGGCAGAAAGAGCAAGTGCAGCAACAGTCAAAGCAATCTTTTTCATTTTCATATTCCTTGTTCAATTTATGTGAACGTGCTTGGGAGAAGCGCCGTTCCGATGACCCTGAGATAGGAGCCATTGTTTATGATTTCAACTCACATAAATTTTACGAATAAATAAAAATTCTGACACAATCTTTCCTGGAAAAAACAACAAACACATATCAACTCAATAAAATCAATAACTTAATAGTTTAAAAACTCGGCAGATATTTCAATATTCGCTGTATCGTTCTCTAAATAGAGACATTCCGTTCGTTGTATCGTTCCCAATTGATGAACAATAACAGTTTTATCACAATATTATTACCGGCTGTTACAGTGCTGTTTTTGGAATTAGATACCGGCAAATCACACAGTGACTCATCAAAGATAGATTCCAGATGCGCCAGCTTGCGGCATCTGCTAAGCCTTGTGCATGATGACCACATTTGATCCCGCCGAAAATCTCGCTGCTCTTATCCGCTGCCCGTCAGTTACACCGGCAGAAGGCGGAGCTCTCACAACGCTGCAGGCAATGCTGGAACCGCTCGGCTTCAAAATCGAGCGTCCTGTCTTCACCGAAGACGGCACGCCAGACATAGAAAACCTCTATGCACGCCTCAAAGGCACAGGCCCGCATCTGATGTTTGCCGGCCATACCGATGTGGTGCCGACCGGTGATCTCTCGCTCTGGAAGCACCCGCCTTTTGCAGCCGTTATTGAGAATGGTGAACTCTATGGCCGTGGTGCAGTCGACATGAAGGGTGGCATTGCCTGTTTTGTTGCCGCAACCGCCCGCTATCTGAAAAAATTTCCGGATCGCAAGCCGAATATTTCTTTCCTGATTACCGGCGACGAAGAAGGCCCTGCAATCAACGGCACCGATAAATTACTGCATTGGGCAAAAGCTAAAGGCGAAAGCTGGGATGCTTCACTGGTCGGCGAGCCAACCAATCCTGACCGCTTGGGTGAAACAATTAAAATCGGCCGCCGTGGCTCTGTCACCGGTACGGTGACAGTTCATGGCACACAGGGGCACGTGGCTTATCCGCATAATGCGGATAATCCGGTGCGCGGTATTATGGCTCTGCTGAACAGCCTGCTGATACCGGCCTATGATAAGGGTACAGAGAATTTTCAGGCCACAAATCTGGAAATCACTTCGATTGATGTCGGCAATCCGGCAACCAATGTCATTCCGGCAAAAGCAATCGCCTCGTTCAATATCCGCTTCAATGACACATGGACAGTCGATACTCTGCAAGAAGAAGTTACACGTCGCCTGAGCGATGCGGCACAGGACAATCCGTTCCGGCAGGATAAATCGGTGCCACTTCACTATGAGTTACAGTGGAGCGAACGCCCGAGCCATGTATTCCTGACCCGCAATGACAAGCTGATTGACTCTCTGAACGATGCGATCAAAGCAGTGACCGGCAAACAGGCCACACTTTCCACATCCGGTGGCACATCTGATGCCCGTTTCATCAAGGATTATTGCCCTGTGGTGGAATTCGGTCTTGTCGGCCAGACCATGCATATGGCCAATGAGCGAACATCACTGCAAGACCTTGAAAATCTCACCGCAATTTACGAAAAATTCCTTGAGGGCTTTTTCGCCTGAGTCATTCACGGCCCCCTCTTTCGTCGTCACTTATACAGGTTGCCCATGCCCAGTTTTGAAGAGATTCAGTATTATTTCTCCGCAGTCTGGCGCACCATGACCGGCCATCCGGAAGCATTGAATGATTTGAATACGGATGCAGATGGTTTCTGGCGGTCTTTTTATGCAATCCTGATTTCTCTGCCGCCAATGCTGATCGGCTGGGTCGAAATCGCAGCCCGTCTTACAGAAGGAACAGAAGGCGGCGACGCAACAGCATTGCGCCTTATCAATACGGTCAAGCTCGGCGCTATTGATATGATTGTCTGGCTGTTACCGCTGCTCATTATCGGCTTTCTTAGCCGCAGCCTTGGCCTTGAGCGCCGTTTTTCCACCTATGTAGTCGCTACCAACTGGACCACGGCTTTATTTGCGTGGATTTATGCCCCGCTCTCATTCCTCAATCTGCTGCTGCCGGATTTGTCTCCGGTCTTCGCAGGTATCGGTTTCGGGCTGTTTCTGGCGACATTGGTGCTGAGCTACAGGCTCACCCGTGCAGCATTACAACGGCCACATAGTTTCGCCGCGCCATTTTTCATTTCTGTGGTGCTGGGCAGTATTATGCTGACAATCATATTGCAAAATCTGGCAGGTTTTATGCCTGCTCTATAAAATCAGCGGATAATCCGCACCGATCATATAGAGACCATGGGCAGGTGCCACAACACCGCAGGCTTTGCGGTCACGCGCTTCCAGTGCCGCCACCAGATCATCATTGGTCCAGCGGCCTGTACCAACTTCGCTGATGCTGCCAACCAGTGAACGCACCTGATTATGCAGGAAGGACCGCGCAGATGCCCGCACTTCAATCAACTCGCCATGACGCTGAACATTCAAGAGATCAAGCGTTTTAACAGGGCTTTTGGACTGGCATTGTGTGGAGCGGAATGTCGTAAAATCATGCAGGCCGACAAGCAATTGTGCGGCCTCGTGCATGGCATCCGTATCCAGCTTTTTCGCTACCCACCAGGCACGGCTGGCTTCCAGCGCCAAAGGTGTGCGACGATTGATAATGCGGTAAATATAATGTCGTCCCAGCGCAGTGAAGCGCGCATCAAAATGATCCGGCACTTTCTCGACATTAATCAGAAAGACGCTCTCTTTATCCAGCGCCAGATAGGCATTGACCGCATCGCGCACTTTGGATGCGCCCCAATCCTTGGTCAGATCAACATGGGCGGTTTGCTGAAAAGCATGAACACCGGCATCGGTACGCCCTGCAGCTCCGATTGAATTACTGTCACCACAAAATTTGAAAATCGCGGCTTCAATAGCCCCCTGCACCGTCGGCGCATTATCCTGCCGCTGCCATCCGGCATAGGGTGAACCATCATATTCAACTGTCAGGCGATAACGCGGCACTCAATTTTCTCCGAATGCAGAAGCATAAATCAGTTTACCTTGCAAAGGCGCAAGAGTGGCTGTGTCCGTGAGGTGCTTTGCCTGCAAATATTGCGCGGGATAAACACTCTCAAGTCCGGCAGCATCGGCAACGCTGTAACCGAAGCGTCCGTAATAGGCCGGATCACCTAAGACAATGCTCAGAACCTCACCTTGCTGAACCAGCAGCTTGTGCGCAGCTTCAACCAGTGCACTGCCCAGCCCCGTCCGCTGCATTTCCGGTGACACAGCAAGCGGTGCCAAAGCAACAGCAGCCAGACGATTGCCGGCCTGTTCGACCCATAATCTGGAAAACAGAATATGTCCGGCAATTTTACCGCCCATTTCCGCAACCAGCTCCAGCACAATGTCGCCGTCAGCAACAAGCTTGCGCACCAGTGCTACCTCATCAGCCCCGTCAAAAGCAGCGGCAATCACACCATCAATCGTTGAGCGATCCTGCTCTCTGACGGGGCGTATATCCGGCTGCTTGACGGGAGAATGACTCATGGCAGAATTGTACCGGTTGCGAGCTTAACGCCATTGCAGAATTCTGCAGCGCTGACAGCCTTGCCACCCGCTTTTTGCACCAGCGTCAGCGCAACCGCGCCCTCACCACAGGCAATCACCAGCTGCCCGTCCAGCACTTCACCGGCTTTGCCAGCGCCATCAGCAATCACCGAGCGCAGCACTTTCACGCGTTCAAGCTGACCATTGATTTCCATCTCGCACCATGCACCAGGAAACGGGCTCAGGCCACGGATACGGTTATGCACCGCTTGCGCCGGTTGTGCCCAGTCGATACGCGCTTCGGATTTTTCAATCTTGGAGGCATAGGTCACGCCATCTTCTGACTGGGGGTTGAGCTTCAGGCTGTCACGCTCCAGTGCAGCCATAGCACGCACCATCAGATCGGCACCGGTAATGCTCAAACGATCATGCAATTCGCCGCAGGTCATATTCGGAGTGATGGTAATTTTCTCGACCATGGCCACAGGACCGGTATCCAGCCCCTCATCCATTTTCATAATCATCATACCGGTCTCGGCATCGCCCGCCATAATCGCCCGCTGGATCGGCGCCGCGCCGCGCCAGCGTGGCAACAGCGAAGCGTGACCATTATAACAACCAAGTGCGGGTGCTTCGAGAATAGCCTTTGGCAGCAACATGCCATAGGCAACAACCACAGCGACATCCGCATTCAGATCACGGAAAATCTGCTGTTCTTCTTCACTTTTCAGGCTTTTCGGGGTGAAAACAGGAATACCGAATTCTTCCGCTTTTTCATGCACCGGCGATTTTGTCAGTTCCAGACCACGACGACCGGCCGGACGCGGCGGCTGACTGTAAACAGCAACAATCTCATAGCCCTGTCCGATCAGCGCTGTCATCACCGGAACAGAAAATTCCGGCGTGCCCATAAACACAATACGTAACGACATAGACTATCCTACCTACACTCTCTGACCTGACCGTAATTCAGCCTGTGCTTCAGATTTTTTTACCCGAAGCCGGCACATGGGTCTTGGCCAGTTTTTTGAATTTCTTGATCACCATATCCCGCTTGAGCTTGGAAATATGGTCGATAAAAAGCACGCCATCCAGATGGTCAATCTCATGTTGCAGACAGGTAGCCATCAGGCCCTCAGCTTGGATTTCCTGTGGTTTACCGTCCAGATCCTGATAGGTCACGCGCACAGTCGCAGGGCGTTCCACTTCAGCATAATAATCAGGGATCGAGAGACAACCCTCTTCATAGCTGCTCGGCTCATCCGAGCGCTCGACAATCACCGGATTGATGAAGACATGCGGCGCAGGGGCATCGCCCTCTTTCGCCAGATCAATCACCACCATACGGATCGGCTCAGCCACCTGAATTGCAGCCAGACCAATACCCGGCGCATCATACATCGTGGCAAACATATCATCAGAAAATTTACGCAAATCCGCATCGAAACGCTCAACGGGTTTGGAAACCTGACGCAAGACCGGATCAGGAATAAAAATAATCGGCTTAATGGTCATCACAGTGATCCGGTGTTGCAAATGATTGAAAATATCTGACACCCGCGCAGGCAGGCACAATCGGAATGATGTCCGATCTAATCTCTCAGCACTCCGCCGTCAATAAATTACATGAGATGAATAAAAATTTGTTCACGTTTTATTCTTATATTTACCGCGAATCGTGTAATCTTTATCTATGGAAACATTATCTGCTTCAGAAATACCGGCATCCTTTGCGGGTGCTCTCGGCCTCAGCCCTGCTCAGCTTTTGCTGGCGGCGGGCGGTTTTGTACTGCTCATCATCCTCCTGCTGTTCTGGCTGTCCGGCCGTAACAACAGAACGATGTTGCATGCACAATTCCAGTCGGAAGAGCGGGCGCGCGAGGCAGAAATGCAAATGCAGTCGATCCTGAAAAGTCAGGCAGAGATGCAGGGCCGGATGCAGACGATGGCAGAGCTTTTCGGCGCCAGACAGGCAGAGCTCAATAAATCTATCCGCGACCGGCTCGACGGCATGACCAGCCATCTTGGCCGCAGTATCAATGAACAAACCCGCTCGACCCATGAAAACTTAAGCAAGTTGCAGGAGCGGCTGGCGGTGATCGACACCGCGCAGAACAATATCCAGTCGCTCGCCGGTCAGGTTGTGCAGTTGCAGGCCATCCTCGCCAATAAACAAACGCGGGGCGCTTTCGGCCAGTCACGGATGGAAGCAATTATTGCCGATGGTCTGCCAATGGGTGCCTATGAATTTCAGGCTACACTCTCCAATGGCATGCGCCCTGATTGTCTGGTGCGGATGCCCAACGGCACGGCCTCTCTGGTGGTTGATGCTAAATTCCCGCTGGAAAGCTGGAATGCATTGAAGGCCTCTGAGACACCGGAAGCCAAACGTCATTATGAGCAGCTTTTTCGCCGTGATATGGAAGTTCATATCCGCGATATTGCCGCCAAATATTTCATCAGCGGTGAGACACAGGATACGGCTTTTCTGTTTGTGCCGTCAGAATCGATCTTTGCGGAAATTCACGAGAATTTTGAGATGATTATCCAGCGGGCACATCGTTCCCGCGTGGTTATCGTCTCGCCTTCCCTGCTGATGCTCTCCATTCAGGTCATCCAGTCTGTGCTCAAAGATGCGCGGATGCGGGAACAGGCGCATCTCATTCAGGGAGAAGTTGTGCGGCTGATGGATGATGTATCGCGCCTTGATGAGCGTGTGCGCAAATTACAAACGCATTTTTCTCAGGCCAGCCGCGACATTGACGATATTCTGATCTCATCTTCCAAAGTCACCCGCCGCGGCGCGAAGATTGAGGCATTGGAACTGGGCGATAATCCGGATAATCACGAGCAGAAAAAAGCGCCTCAGCAACAGACTTTGCCGCAGAACAGTGCCCCTTCTGCACCACGCTTTTTATAGGGGGCAATCTCGCGGAATCTATCCCTGAAAACAGGATTATAAGCCTTTGCAAAACGTGGCCAAAATCCTGTTCAAGGCACAACAGAGCCTTATTTTAGGCAGTAAAATTAACCATTTAAACTATCTGCGCCATAATAAATAAAGACGAAACCGGCAATCCGCGTCTATGCAGCTCATATATATATCCGCACAGAAACCGGAAAGCCGCAGCGGAATCTCTGCCTCAAATTATGCCCGCAACACTTTGCCCGACAAATAAAAAAGCCGGACGCACATTGCATCCGGCTTTAATTCTACAATAAAAATCAGTAGTTTATGTCTTTATATATTACATAAAGACCAGAGCCTGATCAGCCCTTCAGTGTCTCAAGAATACGGGCAACCAGCGCATCACTTTCCGGAAAGCCGTTTTCAGCTTTACGATCCCACACCACCTGCTCATTCAGACGGATGATGTAATTGCCGTCGCCGCCCGGAATAAGCGCGATCTCACCGACTTCATCACCGAATGCCTGCAACAATTCCTGAGCCGCCCATGCAGCACGGAGCATCCAGTTACACTGGATACAATATTCAATGGTAATACGTGGTTTAGCAGTCATATCGAAATATCCTATATTTACTTAAAACAAACCCGCCGGAAGGCGGGTCTGCTCGAAATCTCTGAAGTGATTATTCATCACCCATTTTAAGCGCCTGAATGAAGGCTTCCTGCGGAATTTCCACCTTACCGAACTGACGCATGCGCTTCTTACCTTCCTTCTGTTTTTCCAGAAGTTTGCGCTTACGCGAAACGTCACCACCGTAACATTTCGCCGTCACGTCCTTACGCAGAGCCGAGATCGTCTCACGCGCAACAATACGTCCGCCAATTGCCGCCTGAATCGGAATTTTGAACATATGCTGCGGGATCAGGTCTTTCAGCTTTTCACACAGCACACGGCCACGCTTTTCAGCGGCAGAACGGTGTACCAGCATCGAGAGCGCATCAACCGGCTCGTCATTGACGAGGATCGACATCTTCACCAGATCACCTTCTTTATATTCCGACAGATTATAATCGAAAGATGCATAACCTTTGGAAATCGACTTCAGGCGATCGTAGAAATCGAACACCACTTCGTTGAGCGGCAGTTCATAGGTCACCATCGCACGCGGGCCGACATAAGACAGATCGACCTGAATACCACGACGCTCCTGACAGAGTTTCAGGATCGAACCGAGATAATCATCCGGCGTCAGAATCGTCGCTTTAATCCACGGCTCTTCAATTGATGTGATTTTCACCACATCCGGCATATCTGCCGGATTGTGCAGTTCCTTCACCGAACCGTCGAGCATATTCATGCGATAGACAACGGAAGGAGCGGTAGCGATCAGATCAAGATCAAATTCGCGGGAAAGACGTTCCTGAATGATTTCAAGATGCAACAGCCCGAGGAAACCGCAACGGAAACCAAAGCCCAAAGCGGCCGATGTTTCCATTTCAAAGGAGAAGCTCGCATCATTGAGACGCAGCTTACCCATGGCAGCACGCAAATCTTCAAAATCAGCCGCATCAACAGGGAACAGACCGCAGAAAACCACCGGCTGTGCAGGTTTGAAACCCGGCAGCATGGTTGTTGTCGGACGCTTATCCTCGGTGATCGTATCACCGACGCGGGTATCTGCCACTTCCTTGATCGAAGCAGTGATAAAGCCAAGCTCACCCGGCCCCAGATCTTCAACAGCCACCATTTTCGGTGTGAACACGCCGACGCGCTCCACCGGATATTTGGCACCTGTGCCCATCATGCGGATGGTCTGGCCTTTTTTCAGCACACCGTCGATGATGCGAACCAGCACGATCACACCGAGATAAGTGTCATACCAGCTATCCACCAGCATGGCTTTGAGCGGTGCATCACGGTCGCCTTCTTTTGGCGGCGGCAGGCGCTCAACAATCGCTTCCAGCACATCCGGAATACCCAGACCGCTTTTCGCGGAGATTTCCACAGCATCCGATGCATCGATACCGATCACATCTTCAACCTGCTCTTTCACGCGCTCAGGATCAGCCGCAGGCAGATCAATCTTGTTCAGCACAACAACCAGATCATGATTATTGTCAATCGCCTGATAAACATTGGCCAGCGTCTGCGCTTCCACGCCCTGAGAAGCGTCCACCACCAGCAGCGAACCTTCACAGGCCGCCAGTGAACGGGAAACTTCATAGGCAAAGTCAACGTGGCCCGGCGTGTCGATCAGGTTGAGAACATAGTCCTCACCGTTTTTCGCACGATAATTCAGGCGAACGGTCTGCGCCTTGATCGTGATGCCGCGCTCGCGCTCGATATCCATCGAGTCGAGCACCTGCTCTTTCATTTCACGATTATCAAGGCCGCCGGTTGCTTGAATCAAACGGTCGGCAAGTGTCGACTTCCCATGATCAATATGGGCGACGATGGAAAAATTCCGGATATGGTCAAGTGGTGTGCTCATGCGCGCGATTTAGCAGCAGATTTGCGCAAAGGCAAAGGGGATTCATGCAAATCGGGGCAAAACAAAGCATAAAGTGTAATCTTTCGGGGTATGGTGCATTATGTCCCCTTTGCGAAACGGCAAAAAACCAGTAAAGCGTGACCCCAAAGCTGACAAAACGCGCAAGACATCGCGGGGCAGCACTGGAAAGTTCACTGCATAGAGATGGACACATCGCTAGCAGTTATCATGCCGCAATAGGACCGGCGCAGGAGACAGGTCATGGACACGCAAACGCTTAATCACCGCACAACACCAAAGCTGGTTACAGTTTTCGGTGGTTCAGGTTTTGTAGGGCGTCATGTTGTTGATGCACTGGCACGGCGCGGTTACCGTGTGCGTGTTGCTGTGCGCAAACCGGAAATTGCCTATTATATGCAGCCGCTTGGCAATATCGGTCAGATCCAGCTGGTTCAGGCCAATATCCGCCATCGCTGGTCAGTTGAACGCGCAGTCAAAGGCGCGGATTATGTCGTCAATCTGGTTGGCATTCTTGCCGAAGGCGGCAAACAGCGTTTCAACACTGTTCATGCCATCGGTGCGAAACATGTGGCTGAAGTTGCTGCCGCTGCCGGTCTGCCACTGCTTCATATGTCGGCACTCGGAGCAGATCTGAAAAGTGCATCCGAATATGCCCGCACCAAAGCAGAAGCAGAACGTCAGGTACTGAGCGTAAAGCCGGATGCGGTCATTCTGCGCCCGAGCGTGATTTTCGGCCCTGAAGACCAGTTCTTCAACAAATTCGCCAGCATGTCCCGTTTCTCCCCGTTCATGCCTCTGATCGGCGGCGGCAAGACCCAGTTCCAGCCGGTTTATGTCGGCGACGTGGCAGAAGTCATTGCCCGTGCAGTTGAAGGCAAATTGCAGGCAGGCAAAGCCTATGAGCTGGGTGGCGCTGAAGTGTTGACCCTGCGTCGTTGCATGGAAATTTCGCTGGAAGTGATCGGCCGTAAACGCGCCTTCATCAACCTGCCTTGGTGGGTTGCCAGCCTGCAGGGCAAGATTCTCGGCCTGCTGCCAAACCCGCCGCTGACCAGCGACCATGTTAAATTGCTGAAGAGCAATAATGTGGTTTCACAGGAAGCTGCGGATGCCGACCTGACACTGGAAGGTCTGGGCATCAAGCCGCAGGCAATTGATGCAATCCTGCCATCCTATCTCTGGCGCTACCGTGTGCTGGGTCAGTATGACAAGGCAAGCCTTGCCCGCTAAGCCATTCATAAATTGAATAAAATAAAGGCCCCTTTCGGGGCCTTTTCTGTTTCTTATATTTGAAGCTTAACCCCAGACCATCAACGCGGCCAGACCGGCGGAACCGACGATCAGTCGCCACCAGGCAAATAATGCAAAACCGTGGCGGGAAACATAATCCAGCAAATAACGCACAACAATCACACCGGAGATGAAAGCCGCAACAAAGCCGATACCAATCTGCGCCATATCATTAGTCGAAAGCAGCGCATGGTTTTTATAAAGATCATAGGCAAAGGCACCGGCCATTGTCGGCATTGCCAGAAAAAACGAAAATTCTGCAGCGGAACGCTTATCCGAGCCCATCAGCAAAGCACCGACAATGGTCGAACCGGAGCGGGACACCCCCGGAATCATTGCCAAGCACTGCACAAGACCGATCATGAAGCACATTTTCAGCGGATATTGCGTCACATCATTATAGCGCGGACGCAGCGGCAGACGATCCACCCACAGAAGAACAAACCCGCCGACAATCAGCATCGAACAGACCAGCACCGGCGTTTCAAACAAAACCTGCTTGATATAGCTATGTGCCATTGCGCCGATCACGGCCGCCGGCAAGAAGGCCAATATGATTCCGGTTGCGAAGCGCCTTGCACCCGCATCCCGAGGCAGATCAGTCAGCAGCTTCCACAAACGTCCGAAATAAACACTTAAGATTGCGAGAATAGCTCCAAGCTGAATCAGCACCTCAAAAGTGCGGCCGGTTGATTCAAAGCCAAGAAAATGTCCTGCCAGCAAAAGATGGCCTGTAGACGAAACCGGCAGAAACTCGGTCAGACCTTCCAGAAGACCGAGAATCGCAGCCTCGAATATTGCCCATGCGTCCATAATGCTGAATACCTTTGTCTGCGTTATATAAAAATTGCTGCCGGTTCTGACAGGCTTTAAACATCTGATTTATGCAGACATCCTGTCAGCAAGCTGAACATGAGCAGAAAAACAATCGCCCTGCCTTAAATTCAGCCTGTTGAAATGTTTTTACTCAAAATGCAATGCATCTTTATGTAACTCACCCGTCCTAACCAATTATTTATAGGAAGCCTGTATAATTACGCAAAATGCTCTACAACCGCATTTTTATTGCGTCTGATGTTTTAATCTAACCCCTCATCTGCCGCTCAGGCTTAACCCTCTGCCGGACCGGAACCTTCTGTAAGGTCTGACTCTTTTGCAGATCGGCTACAAGCTGGCAGATTATTCAGTCCGATTACCGGCTCACCGGTGGCAATGTCACAGACCATGCCGCTTCCAAGCCACACCTGAAAGTACTATCGAACCACATGCTCACGCTGTTTCACCATCCGATGTCTACAACCTCCCGTTATGTCCGTCTGATTCTCAATGAATATGGCGTGGAAGCGGAAATGATTGAGGAACGTCCGTGGTCACGCAGAAAAGAATTTCTGGCACTCAATCCTGCCGGAACTTTGCCGGTCTTGCTGGCCGAAAATGACTGGCCGGTTGTCGGCGCCACAGTGATCGCCGAATATATGGATGAAACCCGCGGTGCGCTGAAGCGCAATCGCCGTCTGCTGCCGGAAACCCCGATGGAGCGCGCTGAAGTGCGCCGTCTCGTCGACTGGTTTCTGATTAAATTTGAAAATGAAGTCACCCGTCATCTTGCCCGTGAACGCGTATTCAAATTGCAGATGTCGCAGGAAATGGGCTCATCCGC
>NZ_ANNO01000495.1:0-670 GCF_000409565.1 Pseudochrobactrum sp. AO18b | reverse complement strand
GCACCCCGCGCCGCCCGTGCCAATATCCGCCAGCATCTGCGCTATACAGACTGGCTGGCCGCGACCCGCAACTGGCTAGCCGGTGATACACCAAGCTATGCCGATATGGCAGCGGCTGCCGGTATTTCCATTCTCGATTATCTGGGGGAGATTGAGTGGGCAGAACACCGCGCTACCCGCGAATGGTATGCGCGCATGAAATCCCGTCCTTCTTTCCGTCCGCTTCTCGCTGATCGTGTGCGCGGCATTTTTCCGGCATCCCATTATGGCGACCTCGACTTCTGATCGCGCTCCAAAGAAACCTCTGCCGAAAAGCGATGAGCCTCCTGCTGTCCGTCTGAAGCGCTTCTTAATGGAAGAAGCCGCAGCGGTCGGTTTTGACGTTGTGGCGATTACGACGCCGGATGCCATTCCGCAGGCACCGCAGCGGTTGCGCTATTTTCTGGATCATGGCCGCCATGGCTCCATGGAATGGCTGGAAGAAACGGCAGACCGGCGCTCAAACCCGTCTGAACTTTGGCATGAAGTGCGCTCCATCGTCATGCTGGCGATGAATTACGGCCCAGACCACGACCCGCGCACTCTGCAAAGCAAAAAAGACTGCGGGGCAATCTCGGTCTATGCGCAGAACCGCGATTATCACGATATTATCAAAGGCAAGCTCAAACAT
>NZ_ANNO01000494.1:0-6530 GCF_000409565.1 Pseudochrobactrum sp. AO18b | reverse complement strand
GCGACGAACCGGCCATGAGGTGAAAGTCTTTGTCGATACGGCTCCGGTGATGGAAAAGCCGCTGGCGGTTTCCGCCGGCATGGGCTGGCAGGGGAAACATACTAATATGGTGAGCCGCGAATATGGCTCATGGCTGTTTCTCGGCTCGATTTTCACCACGGCGGATCTGGAACCCGATCGTGCTGGCAAAGACAGTTGCGGCAAATGCCGCGCCTGTCTTGATGCCTGCCCGACAGATGCCTTTCCTGCCCCCTATCAGATTGATGCGCGGCGCTGTATTTCCTATCTCACCATCGAGAATAAGGGCCCCATCCCGCACGAATTCCGCACCATGATGGGCAACCGTATCTATGGTTGTGATGACTGTCTGTCGGCCTGTCCGTGGAACAAATTCGCGCAAGTATCTCGCGAGGCCAAATTACAGGCACGGGAAGAACTGAAAGAGCCGGCTCTTGATACCCTGCTGCAACTCGATGATCCCGCTTTCCGCACGCTGTTCAGCGGCTCGCCGGTCAAGCGGATCGGGCGTGACCGCTTTATCCGCAATGTTCTGATTGCAGTCGGAAATTCAGACAATCCGACCTATCTCCCAATGATTGAACAATTGCTGAATGATCCCGCACCGGTCACACGCGGGGCAGCTGTCTGGGCATTGTCTCAACTGGCTGGGGAGCAGGATTTTCTGCACCAGAAAAACCAGCATCTTCCCCTTGAACAAGACGCCGAAGTGATCGAAGAATGGCTGACTGCCGCAGCGCAAATTGAGAGAAACAAATAATGCATATTTTTCTGTTCGGCTCCGGCTATTCCGCTCATTATTTTATCGAAGCACTCAAGCAAAATCCGATAGCAAAAATCAGCTCAATCACCGGAACTGTCCGCCGTCCGGAACAGGCAGAAATTTTACGCAAAAACGGTATCACACCTGTTTTCTTTGATGCGGAACAAGGCCTCAGCGCAGCATTGCGCGATGAATTGCAACAGGCAACCCATATCGTCTCGTCTGTCGCGCCATTAACCGGCAGCGCGGATGAAACAGACCCGATCCTGCGCCTCATGCCGGAAGGCCTGCCCTATCACGCGCCGAATGCGCGTTTCATCAGCTATCTGTCCACCATCGGTGTTTACGGCGATTATCAGGGCGCATGGGTGGATGAAACATCGGAGCTGAAACCACTTTCTGCCCGCTCTGCCGCCCGTGTGACCGCCGAAAAGGAATGGCTGGCGCAGGTGGAAGGCACAGATATTGCCTGCGCCATTTTACGGATTGCCGGAATTTACGGCCCGTCTTTTCAGGGGCAGGCACGCAATGCTCTGGCCAATATCAAACAAGGCCGTGCGCATCGCCTAATTAAAAAAGGCCATGTTTTCAACCGTATTCATGTGGAAGATATTGGCGGTGCATTGGCACATCTGGCGCTCAACAATCAGGGCGGCATTTATAATCTTGCCGATGATGAACCGGCACCGGCACATGAAATCATCTCCTATGCCGCAGAATTGCTGGGTGTCACCCCGCCTCCGGCCGTCGATTATAAAACGGCGGAGCTTTCTCCGATGGCGCGTTCGTTTTATCAGGAATGCAAACGGGCTTCCAATGCCGCATTGAAAGCAACCGGTTATCAGTTGCTTTATCCGGATTATCGGACAGGGCTGAAAAAACTTCTGCAAAGCGGCGAAGGGCTCTGAACCCGCCGCGACTGTGATATTTTTACGCTTGTCAGCCAAGGCAACTCAGTCGATGCTGTCCGCGAATTTATAAATGACCGGAACCTGTTCTGATGACGTTTCGCCCCCATATATTATCCGCATTGTTTTTAAGAGTTGGACTGGCTGTTGCCCTCTCAGGCAGTGCATTATTCTCCGCACAGGCTGATGCACCGGCCAAGCAGGCTTTTGGCTCTGTCAAACTACCGTCAGTCACTGCACCGGAATCCTACGGATTTTATTCCAAAGGCTGCATCAGCGGTGCGGTTGCATTGCCGGTTGACGGGCCAAACTGGCAGGTTATGCGCCTGTCCCGTAACCGCAACTGGGGTCATCCGAACCTGATTGCGCTTCTGGAAAAACTCTCCCGCGATAGTGCTAAAACCGGCTGGAACGGCTTGCTGGTCGGGGACATTTCCCAGCCACGCGGCGGCCCTATGCTCACCGGCCACGCTTCCCATCAGGTCGGGCTGGATGCTGATATCTGGCTGACGCCGATGCCAAACCGCCGCTTCACCAATCAGGAGCGTGAGGATGTGAGCGCGGTTTCCATGCTCAAAGCAAATTCGCTCTATGTGGATCAGAACAAATGGACGCCGTCACGCACGGCACTGCTCAAACATGCGGCCGGCTATCCGGAAGTAGAGCGGCTTTTTGTGCATCCCGGCATTAAAAAACAACTCTGTGAAACCGTAACCGGTGACCGCAGCTGGCTGGCAAAAGTGCGCCCTTATTGGGGGCACCATTATCATTTCCATGTGCGACTGCGCTGTCAGGCCGGATCACCGGACTGCAAACCGCAGGAACCAACCGGCAAAGATGACGGTTGCGGCAAATCCCTCGACTGGTGGTTTACCGACGAGCCGTGGAAACCGGCAAAACCTGCGAAACCCGGTGAAAAACCAAAGCCGCCCAAAATCATGATGGTCTCGCAACTGCCGCAGGCCTGCGCATCCCTGCTGAATGCACCGGCTCCGGCTTCTGTACAAGACGTGACTTTTGGCCTGAAGAAAGGCGGTAATGCCAGCGCCTTTGCACCGGAACAGGCACCGGCCTCTGTGCCATTGCCCGCGCAGAAACCGTAATCGCAATATCTGTCACACTATTGCGCTTTTCTTCAACCAGCGCATCCGATATAGAATTAAAACGATTTAGAGGCAGAGCAGACAGCAATCATCGCTTGGCTCTTTCTCTGCAACAATAAAACAAACATTCAGAGTGAGAAGCAGTATTAACAATGCCTAATATCGATCCGAACTTTGTTTTTCCTGTCCTTATCGGTGATATCGGCGGCACCAATGCCCGCTTTGCTATTCTGGTTGATTCCTACGCCGAGCCGAAAGAATTTCCGGTTCTGCTGACCAAAGATTTCGCAACGCTGGAAGATGCAATCCAGACTGTCGTTCTGGATCACACATCCATCCAGCCGCGCTCGGCAGTGATTGCCATTGCCGGTCCAGTCGAAGGCGATGAAATTCCGCTCACCAATTGCCAGTGGGTTGTGAAGCCGCGCCAGATGATGGAGCGCTTCAACCTGCAGGACATCACCGTCCTCAATGATTTTGAAGCACAGGCACTGGCTGTTGTCTCCCTCGACGATCACCATCTGGAAAATATCGGCGGTGCAGCCGCTCATCCGAACGGCAAACGTGTGGTTCTGGGCCCCGGCACAGGACTTGGTGTTGCAGGTCTGATCCGCTCGCGCCAGACATGGGTTCCGGTACCGGGTGAAGGCGGTCATGTGGATTTTGGCCCGCGTTCTGAACGTGATCTGCAGATTTTTCCGTTTATTGAAAAGATTGACGGCCGTGTTTCTGCAGAGCAGCTGCTTTGCGGACGTGGTCTGCAGCATATTTACAAGGCAATCTGTCAGGCCGACGGTGTAAAGCCGTCCCTCGTTACACCGGCTGAAATTACCGATGCGGCGCTGGACAAAAGCAATGCACAGGCTGTTGAGACTTTAGAGCTTTTCGTGATCTATCTCGGTCGTCTCGCCGGTGATCTTGCTCTGATTTTCATGGCACATGGCGGCGTTTATCTGTCAGGGGGCATTCCGCAGCGCATTATTTCCGCCTTGCGTACCGGCAGTTTCCGCGCTGCTTTTGAGGACAAAGCACCGCATCAGCTGATCCTCAAATCCATCCCTGTCTATGTCATCACCCATCCGTTGGCAGCTATTGCAGGGCTTTCGGCTTATGCACGCACCCCTGCCCGTTTTGACATTCACACAGACGGCCGCCGCTGGCGCTAATTTTTGAGCCATAATAAGTCATAAACCTTATTGACCATGCTTTCGCGCAAAGAGCATGGTCAAATGCTTTATACAGCTTTATAGAAAAGGAATGACGACAGGCGCAACAAACCCTGCCGATGCTTACAGATAACCAGCAGCAGGATTTTCCCTGACCGTGACTTTATTTAAAAAGAAAAAAAAGATTGATCCCGCAGAGACCACACAGATGATCCGTCGTGTGCTTTCTGAAAATTTTTCCGATCACAAATTATCCTATGCCAAAGCCATTGCCGGCTCCCTGATGATTTCCGGCGCTACCGTTTTTGTCGGCTATATTATGCGCGATGTCATTAATGACATTTTCTACAAGCAGCGCGCCGATCTGATCGCCTATATTGCCGGTTCTATCCTGCTCGCTTTTGTTTTGCGCGGATTGGGCAGCTATATTCAGGCAGTGCAACTGGCCAAGATCGGTAACAATCTGGCCGCGATCTATCAGAAACGTGTCTTCGCGCATCTGATGAAGCTGGGGTTGAATTTCTATAATGATCACCGCTCCGGTCATCTGGCAGCGCAGATCAATCAGAATATCGGCGGTATGCGCGATCTGATGAATATGACGATCACATCGCTGGCGCGTGATGCGGTGATGCTGGTCGGCCTGATCTGTATCATGGTCTATCAGGAACCGTATTTATCGCTGTATTCACTGCTGATCGCACCGCCGCTGATTCTGACCGTGACCTATGTTTCACGCCGTATTCGCACGGTCACGCGTGAGGTTGTGCATCTGAACTCCCATCTGCTCGGCGCCATGCAGGAAACCACGCAGGGTATCGCCATTGTGAAAGCCTTCACGATGGAAGATCAGTTGCGCGGTAAAATCAACGGGCTGATCGAACAGGCTGAAACCCGTTCCAACAAAATTGCCAGCGTTTCCGAGCGTGTAACTCCGATTTCCGAAATTCTCGCCGGTATCGCTATCGCGTCCGTCATTGCTTATGCCGGTTACCGCGCCATCGCTGAGCAGCAGCCACCCGGCACAATGTTCGCCTTCATCACTTCGATGATGCTGGCCTATGACCCTGCGCGCCGCCTTGCGCGTCTGCAGGTCAGTCTGGAACGTGCGCTCGTCAATGCCCGTATGATCTATGAAATTCTTGATCTGCAACCGGCACAAAGCGATCGCCCCGATGCTGTTGAACTGAAGGTACAGAACGGAACTGTCCGTTTTGAAGATGTCCAATTTGCCTATCATGCGCAGGGCACACCTGAGCATCAGCAAGTTCTCAAAGGCGTCAGCTTTATCGCAAAAGCCGGAGAGACAACGGCGATTGTCGGTGCGTCCGGAGCGGGTAAGTCCACATTGATTGCGCTGATCCAGCGTTTCTATGATGTCAATGACGGGCGTATTCTCATTGACGATCAGGATATTGCCGGTGTGACTGTCAATTCACTGCGCCATTCCATCGCCTATGTTTCGCAACAGCCATACCTGTTTGAAGGCACCATTGCTGATAATATCCGCTATGGCCGCCCCGATGCGACAGAAGAAGAAATCATTGAGGCGGCGAAACTCGCCAATGCCCATGAATTCATTATCCGTCAACCGCAGGGCTATGACAGTCCTGTCGGTGAAAACGGTGTGACACTTTCCGGCGGTCAGCGCCAGCGCCTTTCCATTGCCCGTGCAATCGTGCGCAATGCACCGATCCTGCTGCTCGATGAAGCCACATCCGCCCTCGACAATGATTCTGAAAAACGGGTGCAGCAGGCTCTGGAAACCATCATGAAGGACCGCACCACAATTGTGATTGCCCATCGTCTTTCGACTGTGGTCAGTGCGGATAAAATTATCGTCATGGAAGCGGGTAATATTGTTGAAGAAGGCCGTCATGCCGATCTCATCTCCATCGAGAACGGGATTTACGCCCGCTTCTACCAGCTGCAATCCGCACCTGAGAATGAAACCCTGATCGGATAAGTCATGACCTCAACTGTTTCAACCATGCAGACTTCTTCATCCCCGATGCGCCTTGTTGTCACCGGCGCAGGCGGACGTATGGGAAAAGCACTCATTCGTGCCATCGCGGAAAATCCGGAGACTGTTCTTTCAGGCGCGCTTGTGCGTGAAGGCTCCCCGCTGATCGGGCTGGATGCCGGTGAAATAGCAGGCTGCGGTAAAAACAGTGTCCTCATCTCTGCCGATCCGCTGCCGGTTTTTGCCGAGGCGCAAGGTGTGCTGGATTTCACCACACCCGCTTCGACGCGGACCTATGCAGCGCTTGCCGCGCAGGCACGCATTGTCCATGTGATCGGCACCACAGGCTGCTCGGAAGATGATGAAGAAAAGATCCGCGCCGCCGCCCGTCATGCGACAATCATCAAATCCGGCAATATGAGCCTCGGCGTCAATCTCCTGTCTGCTTTAGTCGAACAGGCAGCACGTGCGCTCAGCCCTTCCGCTTTTGATATTGAAATCTTCGAAATGCATCACAAGCATAAAGTCGATGCCCCTTCCGGCACTGCCCTGCTCCTTGGAGAAGCGGCAGCAGATGGCCGCGGCATTACACTGAAAGATCACAGTGTC
>NZ_ANNO01000493.1:0-16031 GCF_000409565.1 Pseudochrobactrum sp. AO18b | reverse complement strand
GCCGGCGCGCGCGAAGACGGCACAATCGGTTTCGCCTCTTTGCGCGGCGGTTCTGTTGTCGGGGATCATTCTGTGATTTTTGCCGGTCTTTCAGAACGCATCACTTTATCCCATCAGGCACAGGACCGCTCCGTCTTCGCACAAGGCGCGGTAGCAGCGGCATTATGGGGACACGGCAAAAAACCGGGTCTTTATTCAATGCGTGACGTTCTCGGCCTCTGACCCCGTTTTTATTCGTCTATTCAATCGGAGATAAACTTATGTCCCGCACCCTTGTTCTTGTCCGCCACGGCCAAAGCGAATGGAATCTGAAAAACCTGTTTACTGGCTGGCGCGATCCGTCCCTGACCGAACAGGGCCATGCAGAAGCCAAAGCCGCAGGCCAGCGCCTGAAAGATGCCGGTCTGAAATTTGATATTGCTTATACATCCGATCTGTCCCGTGCACAGATCACCTGTCAGCACATTCTTGACCAGCTTGGTCAGTCTGATTTGCAGACCATACGCAATGTTGCGCTGAATGAGCGCGACTATGGCGATCTTTCCGGCCTCAACAAGGATGATGCCCGCGCAAAATGGGGTGAAGAACAGGTTCACGTCTGGCGCCGTTCCTATGATGTGCCGCCTCCGGGCGGGGAAAGCCTGCGCGATACCGGCGCACGCGTCTGGCCTTATTATCTGCACACAATCCAGCCGCATGTATTGCGCGGTGAAAAAGTGCTGGTTGCCGCTCACGGCAATTCCCTGCGTGCTCTGATTATGGCTCTGGAAGGCCTGACCAGCGATGAAATCATTGCGCAGGAGCTGAATACCGGTGTGCCGATCATTTATGAACTGAATGCAGACAGCACAATCGCTTCCAAGAAAGTGCTGAGCGCATAATCAGAGCCATTCGCTCAGAGTGTTTCAAAGCCGGATACATCCATGTGTCCGGCTTTTTTCTTTGCATAATGTGAAAAACAACACACGTCTAAGGTGTTGAAATGATTTTATTTTCCATCCTGAGACGAAAAAACAAAAAAACTTCAAAAAAATACAAATTTTCTGCAATTTTCGATGAAATGCCGTTGACATGAATCACTCTGCCCTTTAAACGGTCACTCAACGCCCAGATGGCGGAATTGGTAGACGCACCAGCTTCAGGTGCTGGCGCTCGCAAGGGCGTGGAGGTTCGAGTCCTCTTCTGGGCACCATATAAAGACTACTACCAAGGTCTTTAACAAAAACACCCGCGCAAGCGGGTTTTTTTGTATCTGCATTTCATCCGCACAATATCCCCCCTCTCCTCAGCAGGAAACACCCATGGAAACTGTCGCAATTGACAATCGCAGCGAATTTGCTCTCTGGGCTATTCAGCGCGCGCAGGAAATCGTTACACAGCAAGGCGCCGCACTGGCGATGGCGGCACGCGATATGAATGAAGAAGAACTGACCAGAACTGCAGCCGATCTCGGCTCAGCCATTTCCGATGCCTTGATTGATGTTTTCGACGGATTAATGGTTCAGGAATAATTCGGATATTTTTTATCAGATTATCCCGTTTCCTTTTTTGTAAGAGCGCACTAATATTGAAGTAACATCTGCTGGCGAAACGAAAAAACACCAAACACGACCAGCAGCACTGCCGTTTATACGACCCGCCTTCGCATGCCACCTTTCTTATAAAACAGAAATCTGGAACATATCTTGATCAGTCAGAATGCTACCCGGCCATTTGAAATCCCTGCGAATGAAGCTGAACGTCTTGTATCTGTTCGCAGCCTGCTTCCTTCTCAGTTCACAATTACAGATGAGCTGAACATTCTCACAACGCTTGTCAAAAATATTTTCCACGCAGCATCATGCGCCGTGACGATTATTGATGAAGACTGGCAACGCATCGCCTCAACGGCAGGTATCAAGGCGGAAGATTGTACGCGTGAGCAATCTGCATGTACCTATGTCGTTAAATCCGGCCGTCAGTTTATTGTGCAGGATATGACGAGCGATCCCGCTTTCAACAGCAAAAACTATGTTACCGGCGATCCGTCCTTCCGCTTTTATGCAGGGTTTCCGCTGGAGATTGATACAGGGCTGACATTGGGTGCCTTGTGCATCATTGATACAAAGCCACGCACCCTGAGCGATGATGATTGTGAGGAGATGCGCCGCTTTGCCCTTCTCGCCAGCGCCCTGCTCCGGCTGCAGCGCAAGAATGTTGTTTTGCAAAATGACAAAACCAATTTATGGAAAAATTCTCTGACTGATCCGCTGACGCAGCTCTACAACCGCCGCGCATTGAAGGAATATGTCTCGCCGTTTCTTCGTCAGCATTTTGATGAAAAACGCTCTGCCGGCATTCTGCTGCTGGATATGGATAATTTCAAAACCATCAATGACACGCACGGACATCCGGCCGGTGACAGATTGTTGCGGCAGGCGGCAGAAAGAATCCGTTCCGTTCTGGGATCTGATGATATTCCCGTCCGTATCGGCGGCGATGAATTTTGTATCATTCTACCGGAAACACAAAGCGATGATACGTTGAAAACGATTGCCGACTGTCTGGTTGATGCATTCCGCATCCCGTTCAAAATCAACGGGCATGATATTCATTCAGCCGTCAGTATCGGCACTTTATTAGTACCCGAGGACGGCCGCACCAGCGAGCAAATGTCCCGTCATGCGGATAAAGCACTTTATACAGCCAAAGCCCGTGGCCGAAATTGTGCCGTCCGTTTTGACAAGTCGATGCTTTAGACCTGTTTAAACCGTATTCTTGGGCTATAAATATACGAAAGTATCATCTGCGGGTCTGGCAAAAATCACGCATGATATTGCTCGGGGTCATTCAGCACCCTATATACACGATCTCTGACTGCACTATTCCGGCACCTTAACAACATCCGGAGATGCTCTAGTGATCTGCAATGAGGAAACTGCGCTTGCGTAAGAAATTGCATGACAGGAAATTACCCCAGACGGTTCTGAGAGCAATACGCAACCGGCGCGGCTACCGGCCGCTGGCAGATAATAATCCGAGCGGCGATACAATCGTCGCCTCTTACAATGTCCATAAATGTATCGGCATTGACAAAAAATTCGACCCCGAACGCACGGCTCAGGTCATCTCCGAACTGAATGCCGATATCATCGCTATTCAGGAAGCGGATAAGCGTTTTGGTGAACGCCACGGCTTACTCAATCTGCAGCATCTGGAGAGAGACAGTGGCTTAGTGCCGGTGCCGATCCAGACTATGTCGCCCAACGGCCATGGCTGGCACGGCAATCTGCTGCTGTTCCGGCAGGGGCTTATCAGAGACATCCACCAGCTGAAATTACCGGGTGTGGAGCCGCGCGGTGCCGTGGTTGCTGATATTGATCTGGAAGAAGGCCCGCTGCGGATTATTGCCGCGCATTTCGGCCTGCTGAAACATTCCCGTTCCCGTCAGGCAGAAACCCTGCTCTCGATGATCCGTGAGGATAATGAGCGTCCGACCATCCTGATCGGCGATCTCAATGAATGGCGCGTCGGCAAAGGCTCCTCGCTGGCAACTTTGCAACCGGTGTTCAACCTCACAGCGGGTGCCGTTCCGAGCTTTCCTTCAAGATTTCCGGTATTGGCGCTGGATCGTATCCTCAGCAGTCCGCAGAAACTTGTCACGTCGGTCGAAGTGCATAACACGCCGCTTGCCCGTATCGCATCGGATCATCTGCCGATCAAAGCCCATCTCGACCTCAGAGCACTGGATCTACCCAATCCGATACAGGCGCGCTTTTCTGCTTAAAGATAAGGCGACCCCAGCCAGACAATCCGTTCCAGCAAACGGCGGGAGAACGGCCGCGCCTTCAGATCGGCCAGCTTGACACCTGTACCCAGCGCCACATGCTGATCGATGCGTCTGGAAATGGATTTTGCCGTTCCGGCATCATAGACTTCAAGATCGATCTCAAAATTCAGACGCAGAGAACGCGGGTCAAGATTGCTGGAGCCGACATAAGCCCAGACATCATCGACGCTCATCAGCTTTGAATGATTGAACGCACCTTTAGCGCGCCAGATCCGGCAACCATCTTTCAGCAACTGGTCGAACTGCGCCGTCATCGCCATATCTACCAGCACCAGATTATTCTGCGCAGGCACAACAATATCAACAGTAACGCCACGCCGCGCAGCCGTTACCAGCGCACTGACCAGTTCACGATCCGGCAGCAGATAAGGCGTCATGATACGGATATGTTTTTCAGCGACGGAAAAAGCGCCCATCATGATTTTATGATTGGTTTCAAGACTCTTATCCGGCCCCGAAGGCACAGCACGCACCAGCAGCCCTTCACCGGGTGAAAAAGCCGGCGGCGTCACAGACCATGCAGCACCGCTTAAATGCTCATCGGTGGTAAAGCGCCAGTCCTCGGACGCCGTATTGAACAAATCTGTCACAACCGGCCCTGTCAGGCGAAAATGCGTATCCTGCGCCGCATGATCGCGGGCAAATTCTGTCGTAAAGCCCGCACGGATATTCATGCCACCGGTAAAAGCAATTTCTCCGTCAATAATCAGGATTTTACGGTGCGTGCGCAGATTGGCATAAGGCAAACGCAGCCCCATAATCAGCTTGCCGTTAAACACCTCTGCCTGCACGGTCTTGGAGCGCAGCAAACCAACGATACTCGGCGTGGAATAACGGGCGCCGACAGCATCCACCAGCACGCGGACTTCCACACCGCGGATAACGGCCTTGCCAAGCGCCTCGGCAAATTGCTTGCCGATTTCATCATTATCAAAAATATAGGTTTCCAGCAGAATGCTGCGTTTTGCTCTGCTAATCGCTTCCAGCATGGCTGCATAGGCGATATCACCGCTCTGCAAAACTTCAATATTATTGCCCGATGTCAGATTACAGCGACTGACAACATCGCCCAGCCGTTTCATCGCAATAAAATTATTGCCGCTGGCATCGCGCACCTCATCCGGCGAGGCATCATAATGCGACAAGTGATAAAGCTCGATATCGGTCATACCCGCACGCTGCATACTCAGCGAGGTGCGTCTGATACGGTTCACACCGGCAATGGCATAGACCACGGCACCGATAATCGGCGACAGCATGATAACGCCGACCCACCCGAGAGCGGAGCGGACTTCCTCTTTGGTCATCGTCGCATGAATGGCAGCAATCGCACCGATAATCAGCGAAAAACCAAGCACAATATGCGGCCAGTAAACCGGCCAATATGAAATCAACGCGTCAAACATGCAGGCAAATTATCAGCAATCACCGAGCTTTGGCAAAAGAATTTCGCGCCTGATTTATAATACACAACTCTTAAAAGCCGTATACTCTCATAGCCGTCTTTGAGAATATATTCGCAACACATCCATCTGCCGCATTTGCAGCTATAACAACAAAAAATATCTCTCATCAAAACACCTCCCTTTGATCTTTTCAAACCAAAGGGAGGCAACATTGCAAATTATTGAAACAACTCCGAGCCTGATAACAAGCTATCAGCTCAGCAGCGAATTATATAATAAACCGGCCATCAAAATGATGCCTGTTTAACCTTTTGGAACTTCGCCGTTACATCTCCTGTCAGATTAAAATTATCGGGCTTGAGGAACATGACAGGGGCTCCTTTCGCCAGATTGAACTTGTTTAAATCCGCCCAAACAACGTTCAGACTGGTTGTCATTTCAAAATAGTAGCGTTTTTTTGCCAGGTTAGAGACCGTACGATACTCCGTATTATACTGTCCGGAATCCTTATACGGTGCACCAAACGGTACTGAAACATTTCGCGCAACGGACAACATGGTGGAAACCGCTTCATGATCGGTTTTAGGCTCCGGTATAGTACGGAGATAATAGGAGGCCCGCTGGAACCGATCTGTCGGGCTTACATTTCCGGGAAGTGGCGTTTCTCTGCTCGCATTAGAAAAATCAAGCTTTTTTAACAATGCAAGCTGTTTATCGTAAGAAGGATCATTCGTCACCACCCGATAATCAGGATTGTGATAAACAACAGCCTTACCATTTATATATTCAACAATAGCAGAGTCACCGGCAGCATCCTCCAATGCCAGATGAACGGTCGCTTTAGTGCCCCCGTTCACCTCAACCATCACGGGCTGAATTTTATCAAGCAGCATAAGCGCCTCTGAAACCGTTGCTGCACTGTCAAGCGCGTATTGAGCCCAAAGCGCCGCCTGTAGTCCGGGCTTACTTGTGTCCCGCGTACCAAAATCCGTCGAGGTTAAATAGAGAAGATGCGCTCCCAAACCACGTTCATTGAAACCATCAACCGTTCCAACGCCAAACATCGTGGTGACCATGCTTCCATATTTGGATGTCCATTTCAGCGGATTTTTCGCAACAACAGTTTTATGATCGAGTTGCCCCCCATTACGAGATATACCCCGCGGGAAAACATTAATAACTGGCTCAGTCGTAGCCGGCCAATCCGTCGTACGCCCTACTACGACACCAATTTTATTGTGCCAAAGGATGCGGGTACAGGCCTCTGCATTGAACGCAGGAAATAAGCTGAACGGGACAATAGCTGTAGCAATGGCAATACTGCTTGAGAGCACTTTGCAAAATGTTTTTTTCATCTAATAAATCCAGTTATTAAAATTAAAACAAACACGACTTAAACTTAAAATTTTTTGTTGTTTATGCTGTCAAGCATGCGGAACATGCAGAGCTGTTGCAGTCTGTGGGAGTCAAAGCGATCATAGTCTGCCTGTCTGGAGCACAGACAGGTATACCCCGTATCAATAAGGTTGAAATCTCCAACTTAATGCCAATTAAAATTTGAAACCCACCTGAAAAATGGAGGCAATTACAGCATATCCATTTTAAAAACACAGAGTAAAACCTGCAGTTCCCGACCCGTTTTTCAGCCGCACTAAAGATCCTGATTTTAATATAGTGAAGCAGGATCACATTATAATCATTTGAATTTTGCAATAAATTTAATATGATCATCTTTTAATAAGAGTTGCGTTACTTCATCAACAGGATGACACTCATGTCTTTATCATCAGATATTAAAACTCCGGCACAAGCCATCAGCTCCCTCACTCATAAATGGGGCTGGTTTATCGTTCTGGGCATTGTCATGCTGATGCTCGGTGGTATTGCTTTCGGTAATCTCGTTTTTGCGACCGTGGCATCGGTCTATTACGTAGGTATCACTATTCTGATTGCTGGTATTGTTGAAATCATCCATGCATTCAGTGTTCAGACATGGAAGAGCTTCTTCTTCTGGATGATCAGCGGTGCGCTTTATGCGGCAGCCGGTGTTCTGACCTTCCTCAACCCGCTGCTCGCATCCAGCATTTTCACAATCTTCATCGCCGCAGCACTGCTGGGTTCGGGTGTGTTCCGTATGTGGGTCGCATTCCAGAGCCGCAGCGTTAAAGGCTGGGGCTGGATGCTCGCCGGTGGCCTCATCACTGCCCTCGCCGGTATCGTTATTGCAATCGGCTGGCCGGTCAACAGCCTGTGGATTCTCGGCATGTTCCTTGCCATTGATCTGGTCTTCCAGGGCTGGGCGATGATCGCACTGGGCTTTGGCCTCAAAACCATGCGCGGCTGATAAAACCGCTTTATGAAAAGGGCGTTTTCTGCTTTCAACGGCAGAAAATGCCCTTTTGCATTTCAGGTCGACGAACTGCCGCGATGCTGCTAGAAGGCACACCTGTCCAATTTTATATTATCCGAGCTCTTTATGCCTGAACAAACGACCCCCGCCTCGCATCGTCGCACATTCGCGATCATTGCGCATCCGGACGCCGGTAAAACCACGCTGACTGAAAAACTGCTGCTATTCGGCGGCGCTATTCAGCTTGCCGGTGAAGTTAAGGCAAAGAAAGACCGCATCCAGACCCGTTCCGACTGGATGAATATTGAGCGCGACCGCGGTATTTCCGTTGTCACCTCGGTGATGACCTTTGAATATAAAGACTGCATCTTCAACCTGCTCGATACACCGGGTCACGAAGACTTTGCGGATGACACCTATCGCACGCTCACAGCCGTTGACAGTGCCGTCATGGTGATCGACGCCGCAAAAGGTATCGAGCCGCGTACGCTGAAACTGTTTGAAGTCTGCCGTATGCGTGACATTCCGATTGTCACTTTCATCAACAAGATGGACCGTGAAGCCCGCGACCCGTTTGAAATTCTCGACGAGATCGAAGAAAAACTGGCGCTGGATACCGCTCCGATCACCTGGCCGATCGGTTCCGGCAAAAGCTTTGCCGGTACCTATGATCTGCACAACAATACTATCCGCCGTCAGGATACCGAAGAGCAGCCGACACCGGTCAGCGGCCCTGACGATGCGCTGGCTGCCGGTCTGCTGCCGGAAAATGAACGTGAAAACTTCATTGAAAGCGTGGAAATGGCACGCGGCGTCTGCCGTGAATTTGATCTGCAGTCTTTCCGTGAAGGTCACCTGACGCCGGTTTATTTCGGCTCCGCGCTGAAGAAATTCGGTGTGCGCGATCTGATTGAAGCTTTCTGCGATTACGGCCCGAGCCCGCGTGCTCAGGACGCCGATACCCGCCGTGTTGAAGCCGATGAAGAAAAAATGACCGGCTTTGTCTTCAAAATTCAGGCGAATATGGATCCGAACCACCGCGACCGCATCGCCTTCCTGCGCGTCTGCTCCGGCAAATTGTCCCGTGGCATGAAAGCCAAGCTGGTGCGTACCGGCAAGCCGATGAGTCTTTCCGCTCCGCAGTTCTTCTTTGCCCGCTCGCGTCAGATCGCCGATGAAGCTTTTGCCGGTGACGTGGTTGGCATTCCGAACCACGGAACTCTGCGCATTGGTGACACGCTGACCGAGGGTGAAGACCTGCTGTTCCGTGGCGTACCAAACTTCGCGCCGGAAATTCTGCGCCGCGTGCGCCTTGATGATGCAATGAAGGCCAAGAAACTGCGCGAAGCTCTCCAGCAGATGGCTGAAGAAGGCGTGGTGCAGCTGTTCCTGCCGGATGACGGCTCTCCGGCGATTGTCGGCGTGGTCGGCGCCCTGCAGATCGACGTTCTGACTGAGCGCCTCAAGATCGAATATTCATTGCCGGTCGGTTTTGAAATGTCGCGCTTCAGCCTGTGCCGCTGGATTTCTTCCGATGATCCGGCTGAGCTGAACCGTTTCATCGCTACCCATCGCGCCGATATTGCGCATGATCTGGATAATGATCCGGTCTATTTGACGCCAAATGCATTCTCGCTGAATTATGAAGCAGAACGCTGGAAAGCCATCAAATTTGCCGCGATCAAAGATTATCAGGTTCGCGACATTAAGAAGTAACCCAAAAATCCGCGCAACCGGTTTCTGCTGTCATCTTCTACGGATGGTCTGACAGAGCCGGTTACGCGGCAGCCCCTCTGCGGCTGAACTTATTGTTTATGAATGCACAGTCTCGCCGTGCAGATTGATATCGAGACCTTCGATTTCCGTGGCCTTGGACACTCGCAGCCCCATGAATATTCTGATGACAAAAACAATCAGGGCAGTCATCAGCGCCGTATAAAGCATGGTCACCACCACACCATAAAGCTGCTTGAGAACCGTCGCGCCTTCCGAGAGCGGATTGATCGCCGCATCTGCAAACAGGCCGGTGAGAAGCGCGCCGATAATACCGCCGACACCATGCACACCAAAAGCATCCAGACTGTCATCATAGCCGAGCCAGTGCTTGAGCTTGACTGCCGCGAAATAACAGCCTGCACCGGACGCCACGCCGATCATCAGCGCCCCTGCCGGATTAACAAAGCCTGCAGCCGGTGTAATTCCCACAAGACCAGCCACCGCGCCGGAAATAATACCCAGCACACTCGGCCGCTTTGTCGCCAGCCATTCCACAACCATCCAGCTCAGCGCAGCCGCAGCAGCGGCAACCTGCGTATTCACCATGGCCACGGCAGCAATACCATTGGCACCACCGGCAGAACCGGCATTGAAACCAAACCAGCCGACCCAGAGCAGCGATGCACCAATCAGCGAATAGACCAGATTATGCGGTGCCATATTCACCTGTCCGTAGCCGTCACGCTTGCCCAGCATTAACGCCACAACCAGACCGGCAATACCGGAATTGATATGCACGACCGTGCCACCGGCAAAATCCAGCACGCCGTCACCACCGAGAAAACCGCCGCCCCATACCCAATGCGCCACCGGCACATAGACAATGAACAGCCACAAAATGGTGAAGATCAGCAGCGCTGAGAATTTCATCCGCTCGGCAAATGCACCGACAATCAGTGCGGGCGTGATAATCGCAAATGTCATCTGAAAGGTGATAAACACATATTCAGGAATTGTGCCGGTCAGGGATGCCGGTGTGACACCCGCAAAAAACGCTTTCGACAATCCGCCGATAAAAGCATTGGCACTGCCGCCGTCACTGAAAGCCAGCGAGTAACCGGCCACCATCCACAATACGGAAGCCACACAGGCAATTGCAAAACTTTGCATAGTGGTTGCAAGCACATTCTTACCGCGCACCATGCCGCCATAAAACAGCGCCACACCCGGTATGGTCATCAGCAAAACCAGCACTGTGGAAGTCAGCATCCACGCGGTATCACCGGTGTCTGCTACAGCTGTCGCATCCTGCGCAAATGCCTGCGCATATGGAAAAACTATCAATACAGCCAAAGCACCGAATGCAGCTTTGATTGAACTGCGTGCTGATAATCTGGGCTCTCTGAAAATAAGCATCAAAATCTCCCGTATCTGCCGGAAGCCCCGCAACAGGCAGGCTTCTGTGGCTCAACAGAGACAAAGCAATTTTCATGCCAAACTGTGAAAAATCATTAATCTGGAGCAGGGTTAAAATAATAAGCTGCTGATTTTTATTTTAAAAATATTTCCGCTTAAAAAATGGATTTTAACGACAAGTAATATTGATATTCGTTGAGCACAAAGAGCAGACACTCGTTAAAAACAGATCTGCCTAAAAATAAAGCAGCATATATTTGCAAGCCTTATTTTTAGGCAATCAGTTTAAAAATAATTATTCAGCTTAAAGCAGCAGCAATCTTTTCAGCCAGCCGCACTGCCACTTCATCCTTATCCAGCAATGGCCACTCATCCACACCGTCACGGCTGACTACCAGCACCTGATTATGATCGCCGCCCATCACGCTGGAACCATCCTCGGCAAAGCTCACATTGTTGGCAACAATCCAGTTTGCACCTTTTTTATCCAGTTTCTTGCGGGCATTTTCGACCACATTTTGCGTCTCAGCGGCAAAACCGACAACGAGACGCGGACGCTGTGCGTGATGGCCGATCGTCGCCAGAATGTCGGGATTTTCCACCATCTGCAAAGACGGCGCCGCCTCGCCCGCCTGTTTTTTAATCTTCTGATCCGCCGTATTAGCTGTGCGCCAGTCTGCAACAGCCGCAACCATCACCGCCGCATCAGCAGGCAATTGTGCCTCAACCGCATCGCGCATTTGCCGCGCAGTTTCCACATGGATGGTTTTAACACCTTGCGGATCAGAAATAGTCACCGGTCCAGCTACCAGCCGTACATCCGCACCAAGCCGTGCCAAAGCAGCAGCAATCGCATGCCCCTGCTTGCCCGACGAGCGATTGGCAATATAGCGCACCGGATCAATCGGCTCATGGGTCGGGCCCGATGTGATGATGATTTTCTTACCTGCCAACGGCAGATGCTGAGGAGATAGCAGCAATTGCTCGATCTTCGCCACGATCTGCAAAGGCTCACTCATGCGCCCTGTGCCTGCCTCGCCTTTCTCAGCCATTTCACCACGCTCAGGGCCGATAAAATGCACACCATCCTGATGCAGCACTTTCACATTGCGTTGTGTTGCCGGATTATTCCACATCGCCGGATTCATTGCAGGCGCTATCAATACCGGCACTTTGCGCGCCAGCAGAACCGCCGCCGCCAGATCACCGCCCAGCCCTGCCACCATCTGCGCCATACGATCAGCGGTAGCAGGAGCCACCACAATCAGATCGGCATCACGCGCCAGCCTGATATGACCGACATCCTGCTCATCCTCACGGGAAAACAAATCCGTATAAACATGGTCGGCAGCCAAAGCACCAACAGATAAAGGCGTGATAAAAGCCTGTGCCGCCTCTGTCATCACCGGTCGCACCTGCGCGCCACGCTCTTTCAAACGACGGATCAAATCCAGCACCTTATAGGCAGCAATACCGCCGCCGATAATCAGCAAAATCCGTTTATCTTTAAGGCTCTGCGCAACAGGATCAGAAGCCGGAGCCAAAGGAGCAGGCACTTGTGTTTCGCCCGACAACAGAACCCGCACCTCTTCTTCCATAGAGCGGCCATTGGCTGCCGCCTGACGGCGCAGTGCCTCTTTTACATCTTCATCAAGATTACGGATTGTGATGCTGGCCATGATAGAGCATTCCTAAGTTATCTTAAATGATAGAAAATGCTCTATCTATTTGTTTACGCATTTCCGGACGCAAAACCGCTTCACACTTTTGCTGGAAATGCTTTCCGTCCAACAAAAAAGCGATACTCCTTTCAGAATATCGCTATTAAACTCAAATTTGCAATCATTTATGCAATCAATGCAATCAAAAGAGCAATTTTACCGTCAGGATCACCACGCAGACTGCGATCACAATCTGGGCAATCCGGCCTGAGCGCGTATGCCGTGCCTCTGCTTTGCCGATTGCCGCAGCCGTCGCATCATCAAAACGCAAACCATTGGCAGCCATATTATCCAGCTCGCCGGAAAGCCGCTCCAGCCGCTTGGTCAGCTCCGGTGTCTGGCGCATGAAATGCAACAATGCCATGCCGCTTTCTTTGACATCAGCTGCAATGCCCACAGGCCCCAGATTTTTACGGATCCAGCCACCAACAACCGGCTCAGCCGACTTCCACATATTGAAATTCGGATCGAGCGTGCGCGACACACCCTCAACCACAACCATGGTCTTCTGCAACATAATCAGTTCAGCACGGGTTTCCATGTCGAAAAGCTCTGTCACTTCAAACAGCAGAGTCAGCAGCTTCGCCATGGAAATGGTTTCAGCAGGCTGACCATGGATCGGCTCGCCGATTGCGCGGATTGCCTGAGCGAAGCTCGCCACATCATGATGATGCGGCACATAGCCCGCTTCAAAATGCACCTCGGCCACACGGCGATAATCGCGCGTGATAAACCCATAGAGAATTTCTGCCAGAAAACGGCGCTGCTGCTTATTGAGACGGCCGGTAATGCCAAAATCCACTGCAACAATTGTGCCTTTTGCATCCACAAACAAGTTGCCAGGATGCATATCCGCATGGAAAAAACCATCGCGCAGCGTATGGCGCAGGAAGGACTGGATCAATGTAAGCGCCAGTTTCTGCAGATCAAAACCGGCAGCACGCAGGCCATCGACATCCGACATTTTAATGCCGTCAATCCATTCCATGGTCAGCACATCGCGGCCGGTGCGCTCCCAATCCACGGCGGGCACACGGAAACCTTCATCTTCCTTGATATTCTCGGCAATTTCGGACAATGCCGCTGCTTCCAGCCGCAAATCCATCTCGATGCGTGTGGTTTGCGCAAGCGTTTCAGCCACCATGACCGGACGCAAACGGCGTGTCACCGGCACAAAGCGCTCCTGCAAGCGCGCAACCATGAAGAAGCCTTCAAGATCCTGCGCGAAACGCTGACGCACACCCGGACGAATGACTTTCACCGCGACTTTGCGCGTACCGCCAACAAAAGCCGGATGCACCTGCGCCATAGATGCAGCAGCAATCGGCGCATCAAATTCCGTATAGAGATCATCAATCGTGCGTCCGAGCGAGCCCTCAACCGTACGCTTTGCAGCTTCTTCGGGGAAGAAATCCATCCGGTCCTGCAAAAGTTGCAGATCATCCGCAACTTCCTTGCCAACGAAATCCGGACGCGTCGCCAGAAACTGACCAAGCTTGACATAAGAAGGCCCCAGCCGGTTCATCGCCCGCGACATGCGTTCTGAGCGCGCTGTATCGCGCGAGCGTTTACGTGCCAGAGCCCCTGCAACACGGTGAGCAAAAGCAGGTAAACCGCTCAGGCCTTCTGCCGGCAATGCGCTGATTACACCTTCACGGGTCATCACCCAACCGGCATGGATCAGTCGGAAACTAGCAGCAATGCGGCCCATAACTCACTCACTTTACAGAGCGCATTCCGGAAATCCTGTAGTAATTTCCGGAATTAAAATGCGCGGGAAATAATAATCAGATTTTCCAGCCAGAATGCAGGCTGGCAATACCGCCGGTGAAATTACGCCATGTCACGCGGGAAAAACCAGCCGCTGTAATCATATTGGCAAAATCCTGCTGTTTCGGGAATTTGCGGATGGATTCAACCAGATATTTGTAGGATTCCGCATCACCGGTCACCATTTTACCAATGGCCGGAATGGCATGGAACGACCACTGGTCATAAATCTTATCCAGCAGCGGCATTTCTACTTCGGAGAATTCGAGGCAGAGGAAACGGCCACCCGGTTTCAGCACGCGGAAGGCTTCTTCCAGCGCCCAGTCAATATGCGGCACATTGCGGATACCGAAAGCAATCGTATAGGCATCAAAGGAATTATCGTCGAAAGGCAGTTTCTCGGCATTGGCCTCGACAAAATCCACATTATTCAGCAGACCTTTTTTGGCCGCACGCTCCTGCCCGACAGCCAGCATGGAACCGTTAATATCCAGCACAGTTGTATGCGCCTGACGGTCTGATGCTTCAACAATACGGAAGGCAATATCACCGGTACCACCGGCCACATCGAGCGAACGCCAGTTCTGAATATGCGACGGGATTTTCGGCGGTGCCAGCCAGGCAACCATCGCATCTTTCCATGCACGGTGCAGACCGGCGGACATCAGATCATTCATCACATCATAGCGCTTGGCTACACTGTGAAAAACCTCATTCACCAGCCCCTGCTTGGACTCTTCATCGACTTTCTGAAAGCCGAAAGAATTCTCCATACCACCATGGGCACCGACACGGCTCTCATCTGCACCCTGATCCACGGTAGAATTTTCGTGTTGCTGGCTCATTTATTTATCCTGTCCTGCCCGCCCAACTTACCCGTCGGAACCAAAGCACTGCATAGAGACCCGAAACTGCAAATTTCAAGCTATGCCTGATGAAACATCTGCCCAGTAGCATATAAAGGCTGGGCGCGATGTTACAAGCAAATACGGCAAAGTTTGATATGACTTAACAAAATTTGCGCCGCAAAGCGCCGGTAATAATGATTCTTTTGGCGCATAAAACCCGTCACAGTTTCGTGTAGCTCTGCGCATTCATCCATAAAGCCTGCATTCTCTTTGAGAGAATTGTATAAAACGGGATAAATTTAAGCCCTGCTGCTTTTCCATACCCGTATTTTCGCTTATTGCGGTCTGGAAAATTCATCGGCTTCGGCTAATAATGCAAAAAATAAATTTTGAAAGCAGCGGGATATTATGAGCGTTACGGTAGTTAGTCATCCGCTTGTTCAGCACAAGCTCACCATTATGCGCATGAAAGAAACTTCAACCGCCAGCTTCCGGCGGTTGCTGAAAGAAATTTCCCTTCTGCTTTGCTATGAAGTGACCCGCGATCTCGATCTGACAACAACCATGATCGAAACACCGATGCAGCCGATGGAATCGCCAATCCTCGACGGCAAGAAGCTGGTTTTCGCATCCATCCTGCGTGCTGGTAATGGTCTGCTGGAAGGTATGCTTGATCTGGTGCCTGCGGCACGCGTTGCCCATATCGGTCTCTATCGCGATCACAAGACTTTGCAGCCGGTGGAATATTACTTCAAAGCACCGGAAGATATCGTCAACCGCCTGATTATTGTGGTTGATCCGATGCTGGCAACCGGCAATTCTGCTGTTGAAGCAATCACCAAGCTGAAAGAGCGCGGCGCAAGCAATATCCGCTTCCTCTGCCTGCTGGCAGCGCCGGAAGGCATCAAGCATTTTGCGGAAGTGCATCCGGATGTGCCGATCTACACAGCGGCCATTGATGAGAAGCTGAATGAA
>NZ_ANNO01000492.1:0-7443 GCF_000409565.1 Pseudochrobactrum sp. AO18b | reverse complement strand
CGCGCTGTTTTTTTTATGCAGTTACGGTTTCATAAATCACCGGATTGAGCTGCGGTTCACTATCACTCAGCATCATCGCTTGCCGCACCATCTGCACCGCCTGATCGGCTTTGTCTTGCGTCTGCGCATGAACCAGCGCCAGCACATCACCAGCTTTGACTTCGCTGCCCAACGGCAGAATATTGGTCACACCGACTGAAGGGTCGATCTGATCCTGCGGGCGCATACGCCCGCCGCCCAATGCGACAACGCTCATACCGACTGCGCGTGTATCAATGGCGCTGATATAGCCATCGCGCTCAGCAGACACCTGCACCTGAAGAGGTGCAACCGGCAGATAATGTGCTGCTCTTTCAACGAAATCCGCAGGTCCGCCAAGGCCAGAAACCATACGGCCGAATTTTTCTGCTGCTCTGCCATTATCCAGAGCTGTTTGCGCTTTTGCCAGACCATCAGCAACAGTTTGAGCCAGCCCTGCTGTGACCAGCATATGGGCGGCAAAATTCAGCACAACTTCCGCGAGACGCGACTGCCGTTTGGCACCGGTCAGAAAATCAACGGCATTTTGCACTTCAACAGCATTACCGGCGCAATCGGCTAATGGCTCGTTCATATCGGTAATCAGTGCACTGGTCGGCAAGCCCGCACCATTAGCCACCTGCACCAGACTTTGCGCCAAAGCCTGCGAAGCTTCAAATGTCGGCATGAAAGCACCGCTGCCGGTTTTCACATCCAGCACCAGCCCGCCAATACCGGAAGCCAGTTTTTTCGAGAGAATAGAAGCGGTAATCAGCGGAATGGATTCCACCGTTGCCGTCACATCACGCACGGCATAAAACCGCTTATCCGCCGGAGCGAGGTCGCCGGTCGGGCCGATAATCGCACAACCGCAATCGCGCACAACTTTGTCGAACAAAACCTTATCAGGATAGCTCTGATAACCGGGAATGGCATCCATCTTATCCAATGTGCCGCCCGTATGGCCAAGGCCGCGACCGGAAATCATCGGCACATAGGCACCGCAGGCAGCAACAATCGGTGCCAACATCAGCGAAACATTATCGCCCACACCGCCTGTCGAATGTTTATCCACCACAGGCCCGTCAAGATCGCGCCATTCCAGCACATCGCCGGAATATTGCATCGCCGTTGTCAGCGCCACAGCCTCATCACGGGTCATACCATTGAAATAAACCGCCATGCCAAAAGCGGCAATCTGCCCTTCACTCACACTGCCATCGGTAATACCGCGCACAAATGCCTTGATTTGCTCCGCGCTCAAAACCTGTCTATCGCGTTTTGCCCGAATGATTTCCTGTGGCAGCATAGCGGCACCTTTTTAACGATCAGCCGATTTCGCCAACCAGTATCTTGATAATTTTTTGCAGTTTCTGGCCGCCCAAAGGCGCCATAGTCTTGGTTTCATGGTGCGATAATTCATCACCGCTCATGCCTGCACCATAATTGGTGATGACCGAACAGGCAGCAGCCCGCAGCCCCAGAAAACGCGCCAGAATGACTTCCGGCACAGTGGACATGCCCACAGCATCGGCACCCAGCACCCGCGCCATACGGATTTCTGCCGGTGTCTCAAAAGACGGGCCGGAGAACCACATATAGACACCTTCATACAGCTTTTCACCCGCTGCGCGCGCCGCATCGCGGAAAGCCTGCTTCAGCTCTGCATCATAGGCCGCTGTCATACCGGTAAAACGCGCATCCGTATGTTCGCCGATCAGCGGATTCATACCGGAATAATTAATATGATCATCGATCAGCATCACGCTGCCGGGTGCCATCTCCTGCACCACAGAACCGGCGGCATTGGTCAGGATCAGCGTTTCAATACCAAGCGCTTTCAGTGTCTCCAGCACTGGGCGCATCGCCGCTGCGTCACCCTGCTCGTAATAATGCGCACGTCCCGCCAGCACCATTACCAGCCTACCCATTAAGCGACCAACAACCACCTCGCCCGCATGGCCGCTGACGCCGCTTTTCGGAAAGCGCGGCAGATCGGAATAACGGATATGCACCGGATCATCGAGTTCACTGACCAGTCCGCCAAGGCCGGAACCCAGCACAATAGCAACTTTCAGCGTTTCACCGGCAAAAGCTTCATTCAAACGGGCGCGTAAAATCAAAGCTGCTTCGGTCATGGCCTTAACCAATCACATCGGTCTGAAAACTGAATGGCAGCAATTCGCGCATTGTCACGGTCTGCACAACACCGGAACTGTCGCACAAATGCAGCGGCACATCGGCACCGGCAAATTCTGCCAGACGCTGACGGCAACCGCCGCAAGGAGAGCATTTTTCCAGTTTCTCAGCCATCACCAGAATTTCGGCAATCTCACCGCCGCCATCCATCACATAATGCGACAGCATGGTGGTCTCGGCACACCAGCCTTCAGGGAAGGAAATCACCTCAATATTGCAGCCGGAATAAATCCGCCCGTCTTTGGTGCGCAAGGCAGCACCAACGGGAAATTTCGAGTAAGGGGCATGGCATTTCTGCATTGCAGCATAGGCTGCATCAAATAGATCCTGAGCCATATCAGCCCCTCCTCAATTTTCACATTTGATTTCAATGCCTGAATTAAAAAGCAACAGGCCGTGACGAAAATGGTGATTTCCGAGTAACGGAGCGCAGCGTACTTAATGGTACGTGAGCACCGGAACACAGGAAATTGCTATTTGCAGGCCGGTCTGGTGTCTTTTGAAACAGGCATTTAGCGTTCTTTCACGTATGGAATACCACCCGCTTTCGGCGGAATGGCTTTGCCGATGAAACCTGCCAGCAGAATAACGGTCAGAATATATGGCAGAGCCTGCATGAACTGTACCGGTACATCACCGATCAGCGGCAGCGACTGGCCTTGCAGACGAATGCCCAGCGCATCGAGAAAGCCGAACAGCAAACAAGCATACATCGCCTGCACCGGACGCCATTTGGCGAAGATCAGTGCGGCCAGAGCAATATAGCCCTTACCGGCAGTCATATCCTTAACAAAGCCTGCGCCCTGTGCTGTCGCCAGATAGGCACCGGCCATACCGCAGAGCAGGCCGCAGATAATGACTGCGCGATAACGCAGCCATGTCACTGAAATACCGGCTGTATCAACCGCCGCAGGATTTTCACCCACCGCACGCAGACGCAGACCAAAGCGGGTGCGATACAATACCCACCATGTCAGCGGCACCATCAAGAAAGCCAGATAAACCAGAATGGAATGACCGGAAATCAGCTCCGCATAAAGATAGCCGACAACCGGCACGTCCTTAACGGCTTCCGCGCCCGGAAAATTAATAGATGTAAAACGGGCGCTGTTTGGCAAAGACGGTGTACGGCCACCCTGTCCGAACCATGCCTGACCGAGAATAATTGTTGTACCCGCAGCGATAAAGTTGATCGCCAGACCGGAAACAATCTGATTACCGCGATGCGTGATCGAGGCAAAACCGTGCACCAGCGACAACAGCATCGAAACCAGCAAAGCCGCACCAAGACCGACAAGGGCAGAACCGCTGATGGCAGCAACAGTACCGGCAGCGAAGGCACCGGCCAGCATTTTACCTTCAAGACCGATATCAACAATCCCTGCGCGCTCTGAATAGAGCCCCGCAAGACAGGCAAACAGCAAAGGCGCAGACAGGCGCAAAGTTGAATCAAGCAGCTGAATAAGAGTTACATAGCTGTCCATGGCGCTTACTCCCCTGCTTTCGTGGCTGCACCGGCAGCATTTCGCGATGCAAAACGCATGAAAAACCGCTGGAAAGCAGGGCGGAACATATGCTCCATCGCACCGGCAAACAGGATCACCAGACCCTGAATAATCACAATCATATCGCGGGAAATATTCGGCATATCAAAAGCGATTTCCGCACCGCCCTGATAAAGCATACCAAACAGGATCGCCGCCGGAATGATCCCCACCGGATGCGAGCGCCCCATCAGTGCCACCGCAATCCCCACAAAACCGGCACCGGCAACAAAGTCCAGCTGCAGGCGATATTGCGCACCCATCACCGGATTAAGCGCCATCATACCGGCCAGTGCACCGGAAATCAGCATGGTGATAATAATCGTTCTCGACGGATTAATACCGGCATATTCAGCGGCACGCGGGCTATGCCCCATGGTGCGGATTTCATAGCCGATTTTTGTCCGCCAGATCAGCAACCACACCAGATAACAGGCCAAAAGCGCCAGCAAAAAGCTGATATTCAGCGGTGCCGAACGGATTTCCATACCGAACAGGTTCATCAGCCAGTCGAGTTTCGGCAGTTGCCCACCTTCCGCAAAACCGCGGCTTTCCGGTGCCATCACGCCAATCGGCTTGATGAAATTGATAATCAGATAGACCATCAGACTGGCGGCGATGAAGTTGAACATAATCGTGGTGATCACGATATGCGAACCGCGCTTAGCCAAAAGCCATGCCGGTATCAGCGCCCAGAGCGCACCGAAAATAGCACCGCCAAGCAATGCCGCAATCATGGTAATCCACCACGGCATGGATGCATCCAGCCAGAGACAGATCAGCGCCACGCCAAGACCACCGATATAAGCCTGCCCCTCACCGCCAATATTGAACAGCCCGCAATGAAAAGCGACAGCAACAGCCAGACCGGCAAAGATAAAATTCGTGGCATAAAACAGCGTATAGCCAATGCCTTCACCGGAGCCGAAGGCACCTTTGACCATCAGCAGTGCTGCATCCAGCGGATTTTCTCCGACCAGCAGCACCACAAGTCCGGCAACCAGAAACGCAACCAGCAGGTTCAGTGTCGGGATCAGACCATAATCCACCCAGCGCGGTAATTTTGCAAAAGGCTGGCTCATGGCAACATTCCGATCACGGCGTCAGTGGTTTTTACCTGCGCATATTCTCCCTGCAACACGGCAAGTGTCAGCGCGTGCACATCTTCCGCGCTCCAGAGACGGCCCTGCAAATCGGTGCGGTCTGTACTGGCAACCGCGTCTTCCGGCACAATCACCTCAAAACCGAGATTAGCAGCCATGCGCACTGTTGCATCAACGGAATTTTCAAGCAGCACACCGCCGACAACCAATGTGCGGATTTGCAACTCATCCAGCACATCCATCAGATCTGTGCCGATAAAAGCGCTGTTGGTACGTTTATCCACGACCGGTTCACCGATCTGGGGCTCGACTTCTGCTTTAAAGTCATTGCCTGCCGTTCCCGCGCGATAAGGCGACTGCGGATCGGTTGAATCATGGCGCACATGCACCACTGGCAGACGGCGTTCGCGCCATGCTTCCAGCAGGCGCTGTAAATTCGCTTCAGTCTGTGGTTGTCCGCGGCGACCCCATTTCGGATCATCAATAGCCTTTTGCATATCAATGATGAGCAATGCCGGTGTTGAGCTAATCATCAATGCAGGCCCTTTTCGGTTTTCTTATTATCTTCATCCTGAATACCCGCCATCAGCAGGCCGATTTCCCCCTCACCGGCTTCCGGCCCGCACTCACCGACAACACGTCCGGCAAACATCACCAGAATACGGTCGGACAGCGAACGGATTTCGTCCAGCTCAACAGAAATCAACAGCACGGCCTTACCGGCATCGCGCATTTCAATAATACGTTTATGAATAAATTCGATCGCACCGACGTCCACGCCGCGCGTCGGCTGCGCTACAATCAGCACATCCGGATTGCGTTCCATCTCACGTGCCAGCACGATCTTCTGCTGGTTACCACCGGAGAAATTCGCAGTTTTCAGACGCGGATCGGCAGGGCGGATATCATATTGCGCAATTTTGCCCTTTGCATCCTGCATGATCGCTTCAATATTAAGAAACGGCCCTTTGAGATAGCGCGGATCATCATGATAGCCGAGAATGGAATTCTCATATTCCTCATAGGCCAGCACCAGCCCCATATGGTGGCGGTCTTCCGGCACATGGGCGAGACCACGGCGGCGCAATTCTGCCGGATGCGCATTACCCGTCACATTAACCGGCAGGCTGTTCAGCATCACCACACCGCTCTCGGCGCGACGAATACCGGCAATCACTTCGATCAGCTCTGACTGGCCATTACCGGCAACACCGGCAATGCCGACAATCTCACCGGCACGCACATCAAAAGACACCGTATCCACGACTGTGGTTTTCTGCGCATTACGCACGACAAGGTTCTTCACCTGTAATACAGGCTCACCGGGTGTCGCAGCCTGCTTGTTCACGCGCAGCAAAACACGGCGGCCAACCATCAGTTCAGCCAGTTCTTCCACGCTTGCTTCAGCGGTTTTGCGGGTGGCAACCATCGTGCCCTGCCGCATTACCGAAACATTATCTGTCACTGCCATAATCTCGCGCAGCTTATGGGTAATCAGAACAATGGTTTTGCCCTGATCTTTCAGCTGCCGCAAAATGCGGAACAGATGGTCAGCCTCGGACGGTGTCAGAACACCGGTCGGTTCATCAAGGATCAGAATTTCCGCGCCGCGATACAGCGCCTTCAGAATTTCCACACGCTGCTGCAAGCCAACCGGCAGATCTTCGACCACCGCATCAGGATCAACATCCAGCGCATATTCTTTTTCGAGCGCTTTCAGCTGCTCGCGTGCTTTTGCAATGCCGGTGGATAATAAAGGCGCACCTTCCGCACCCAGCATCACATTTTCAAGCACTGTAAAATTATCAACCAGCATAAAATGCTGATGTACCATACCGATGCCCGCAGCGATTGCCGCATCCGGATTGGATATATGCACCTGCCGGTCATTGACTTTGATCGTGCCTTTATCCGGCTGATAGAAACCGTAGATAATCGACATCAAAGTCGATTTTCCGGCACCGTTTTCGCCGATAATCCCGTGGATGGTTCCCTTTTCGATCCGCAGATCAATAGCACGGTTTGCGTGCACAGCGCCGAAACGCTTATCAATTCCTGTCAGTTCAAGTGCAGGCTGCGCCATTATCCCATCCGTTAATCATCGACATCGCATTGCCGGAGCATTTTTATCAAATAACATATCGCGAACATCAAATGAAAACATCTGACATGTTCTACTTTAACTGATTCCGCCACGCAGTTAACAATATATGCTATTGCATAAAGCTGTGTGTAAACCACCACAAAGCCGCATTTCACCCCTCATAATAGCGTGAAATATCACTTCCGTGCACTATATGAATACAAAACACCCTCTGATCTGTCAGGAAACCACCCATGTCTGAAAATCTGTCCGACCGGCTTACAGAGCTGGAAATTCGCAATGCGGAACAGGAAAAGACAATTGAAGACCTGTCCGGTGAGATTGCCGAGCAATGGAAGCTGATTACCGCACTGAACAAAAAGCTCAGCGCTCTGACTGATCGCTTTCTTGAACTGGAAGAACAAACAGCGCCGGAAGTCTCCGTGACCAAACCGCCCCACTGGTAAGCACAAAGAAATTTCAAATGGAAAAGGGC